>CAZPZQ010000140.1:0-8655 GCA_964590745.1 uncultured Mycobacterium sp.
CGGCGCTTACGTCGAGATGCACCAGCCACTCGGCCCAGTCGACGAACACGGCCACCCGATCCCACTGGAATACCAGGGCGCGCCGGTGCCCAACAAGATGAACAAGCTCGGCTCGGCGGGCGCGCCGGGCCGCGGTAGCTTCTTGACCGCCGACCCGGTTTCGGAGGACACCGCGCTGTCCGAAGCCGCCCATGCCGCCGAGCAGCGTGCCCTCACCGCGCTGCGCGAACACCAGGAGAACATCACCGCCTCCCCGGACGGCTAGCGCAGCCGGGTTCCGCGCGGAGGCAGACCCCTCGGTGAGGTTGCGCGCAGCGAACCCTATGGGATCAGCGAACCGAAAATGTTGCCGGCCGCCGTGATCGCTCCTTGGATAAGCATCAGATCGAAGCCGCCCGCCAAGGTGAGCAGGCCGGTGTTCGCCGCGATGGTCATGCCGATCGCCTCCAGCGGGTTATCCAGGTGGTCCGAGAACACCTGGATGTCGTAGGCCGGCAAGCTGGTCAGTACCGCATTGGCGACGTCCGAGAGCTGTAACTGCAGGGCGGACAGCACCGCGCCGGTGGTGGTGATCGCATTGATGATGTCGGTGGGCGTCGGTGCAAGGTCCGCGGTGTCGGCCGGCCCCGTGGTCCAAAGGTCAGCCAGGCTGGGCCACGCCGACAACGCCGGCGACAGCGAAAGGTCCGACAAGTCGTTCATGAACGCGTTGAATCCCTGCTGCCCGGCGGTGATCAGATCGTTGAAAACGGTGGTCGCATTCACGTCCGGAAAAAGCCCGAATGGGGTGGGTATATCCGCAGGTCCGGTCCGGTCATAGCCCAGCTCGATAAGTACCTGCAGGGCCGGCTGCAGTAGGTCGGCCAACGGCTTGCCGACCACCGGAATACCCAGCACCGGAAGCAGAAGCGGTAGATAGCTGTAGGGGGACGGGAGCGCGCTCAACGGAATCATGTAGTAGTTGGTGAGGCTGTCCGCGCCCAAGGCCTCCGATCCGGGCAACAGGATTGCCTGATCAATCACGGCCGGGGAAATGATGTCGGGATTCATGTAATAGCCGTGCACGGTGCCTAGGCCCAGCACGGCGTTGAGGTCGGCCAGGAAATTGATCGGGTACTTCGGGAAGTCGGCAAAGCCGTCGTATTGGATGTTGTAGATCTCGGTCGGGAACGAGTTCGCTGGAGTCGCGCCGTCGAAGGCTATGCCGAGACTCGGCAGGTTCAAACCCTCGAAACGCTGCAGCAGACCGCCGTCCGGGTTGCTGGGGTTACCGAGCAGCACGAATTGCAGACCATCGTCCGGCATCGGCGTGCCGGACGGGTTGAGGTGCTGCATGACCAGGCCGGAAATCGTGGCGGTCTGCGACCAGCCGAACACGGTGGATGCGTCGCCGGCTGCCGCGTTGCTGGCGATCGCATTTTCCAGGATGAGCATGCCTTGGCCCATCGAGGTGATCAACGCCGGGAAACCAGCAAGCGGGCCGGTGGTTTCGGTGGGGTAGTTGATCGAAAGCGGCACACTGAGCAGCGGATAGTTGGGCATGAACAGCCCATTCGCATATGGATCTGGGTACGTGGTGTCCGGAAAATGGGGATGGATGTAGAGCTGGTCGGCAATTTCCAGATAGCCCGGGACGGCAGCTTCGGGCAGCGGTATGCCGCTCGGGCCCATCACCAGCCCGACGGTGGCGGGCCCGGTGGCAGCGTCTGCCGTCTCGCCGAACGCGAACGCCGAATGCATCACCGCGGTCAACGCCAGCAGACTGGCGCTACCGCTCGTCACGATCCCAAAAGTCAGCGAACGAAGCGCACGGCCCGACATGGTGACCTCCAACCCGGGTAGGGCTCACCGTCGTCGTGGGCCCTCGCGGTCAACTGCCCGATGTTTGGGCACTTTACCCCCGCGATAAGCCTTTCACTAAGTTCTACCTAGAAAACACTCATTTAGACGGCCGATGGGCGGCCGAATCCGGCCCCGGCGCACCCCTGTGTAGAAAATCTTCGTGGAGTGGGTGATCTGCGACGCGTTCTCGGTCAACCGCCGAGACTTCGCTCAGGCCGGGTGGCGACTCACCGGATGATCGTCGAGGGGCAGCATGTGGTTCATCGCGGCCAGGGCGCGGCGCTGGAGCAACATTATTTTGCCGGCACCCACCAGGTAGCGGTGTGGAGTTTCGTAGTGCGCCACGTACAGGCGGCTGCGGAGCAGCCAGACCGGTAGGTGCAGGTGACAGTTGATAATGTTCTGACTGCTGGTCAGCATGCAGTTGGGCAGGTCCTGCTTGAACTCCGGATGTGGTACGGCCGTACAGATCCGGTTGCGTCGTTCATCGCTGACGCGGAGCAACTCCAACCGGGCGATCAGTGCGGCGCTGAACGTCTGCTGGCACATGAACACCGACTGCAAGGTGATGTGGCCGTCGGAGAACAGCGGTCGCGCTTCCACTTTGGCCAGTCCGTTGGCCGAGCAGTCAATGAAGAGGGTGTCTTCGTCGGCGCTGATTGCCCCTCGGTCCAGGTGGATTTCGTCGCGACCGACATGCTGTACCCGGCCCATTCGGACTACATCGTTGATCTGACGCAAGCCGGCCAACTCGCTGCTGTCAACAATGGCACAGCGCCACTTGGTCGGCAGGACCTGGGTGTCGATACGCCAGACCACCCCTTTGCCTTCCAGCCGCAGGAAGACATCATCGATATTCGCCGCCTCGGCGATGCTGCGCGCGATGACCGCCAGCGACTCCAGTGCACCGCCGGGCTGAACCGCGGCACGATTGAACAGCCACGCGTCATTCGGCACGATCCACTGGATTCGACCGGGCGAGACGCCCCGGTTCAACAAAAACAGAATCGAGTCCATCGCGGTTTTCCCGGCGCCGACGACCACGTAGCGCTCCCAGGGCCGGCGGACGTTGACCAGGCCATTGGGTGGTATCACGGTGACACCGGGGTCGATGGAGTAGCGCGGCGGCGACATCGATGGGACGGTCACTTTCATGTACGTACCGTCCACTACTCGGCGGTGCGCGGTGACCGTGGTGACCCGATCGCGATCGACGATGGACACGATCCGGCCGTCAGCCTGGTAGTCACTCATCGACAGGAATCGAACCCGGCCGGTGGCCAAGAAACGGTCCATTGCGGTCTTGTAATAACCGAGAATCTCGCCGTATGACGCGAGGTCTTCGCCGCCCTGCCCCAGGTTGGTCGAGTTGAGCCCGTAGAACAGCGCCGGTTGATGCAGCCGGACAAAGGGGTAGGCGTCGTTCCAGTGGCCACCCGGGCTGGCGTGCCGGTCCACGATGACGATCCGGGCACTCGCGTCCTGGGCGAGGATCACATCCGCAAACGCCATACCCATGGCGCCGCCGCCCACAATCAGGTAATCGGTTTCCAGCTGATCCGTCGGCGTTGCCGTACTCGCGGGGGCCATAGCATTCTCCAAACCGGAGGCGCGGCGGTCACCGACCGGTCACCACGTCCCCACCTTGCCCGGGTCGGCGCCGGGATGGATTGACTCTACGGGACAACTACCCGGCGGTGGCGGACATGTCGGTAATCCGCGGCCGGTGCTTGACCGCCGGGCGCTACCGGTCCGACACCGACATGACACTGGTCATCTGGCCGTCAACTCGGATACGCCGAAACCGCCGTCGCGCCGCATCTTTCATGCGGGAGCCGATCGAGGCGGTAAACCGCTGAGCCGTCGGCATACCCATGTCAAGCGCGGTCAGCCAGCATCGAACCAGTCCAGCGCGTACCGAGCCAACTCCTCGGGTCGTTCTGCCGGGATCCAGTGTCCAGCACCGCGAATCGGCAGGTAGCGCCATGGTGCCGACATGTAGCGTGCGGATCGACGCATCTGGTCTTCGGTCAGGAGATGGTCGCTGTCACTGCAGACGCCGAGGGTAGCCACCCGGCAGTCGGGCCACTTCCGGGTGAACACGGTGACAATGTTGGCCCGGTACCAGTTGAGCCCCGCGGTCAATCGGCCGGGACGTACCATGGCGGTAACCATCGAGTCGGCATCAGGATGGGTGCGGGCCCACCGGCGCAGGCCAGCGCCGTTGTGTCGCAGCAGCCTTCGCTCGGCGATTCCGACGAACTGGAACCCGATCGTATACAGACCCTTGCGCTTCTGCTCAGCGCCCGCGCTGCGGTAAGCGCGTGGATGACCGACTGATATCGCGACGTGCCGCCGCACCAACTCCGGGTAGCGCAGGCAGACACACCAGCCGATCAACGCGCCCCAGTCGTGTCCCATCAGGTCGATCGGGGCGGCCAGGTTCAGCGCGCGGAGCAGGTTCGCGACATCGTCGACGAGCAGGTCGATCCGGTAGTGGCGGCGCCCCGGCGGCGCGTCAGAATCACCAAACCCGTACTGGTCGAAAGCAACAACCGTGCGTCCGGCCGCGACGAGGCGATCACCGACGGTATCCCACAGCTCGAGCCGGTCCGGGAACCCGTGCAGCAGCACGACCGCCGGCCCCGCGCCCCGCTGCGAAACATTCACCGTGCGATTCCCGGGCAGCGTCACACGGTGCGTCATGGCGGAATTGTAGCGGCGTCGCGATCGCGCAGGCTCGACGTCAGCCACCACGTTACGTCGATCACACCGGTGGTGGTGACGCGCCAAACTTGGTGCGCAATAGCCGCATATACCGCCACGGGACCGCCGGCATGGCCACCGTTACCAGCCCGGCGATGCCGTAGCTGGCCCAGGCGGCGGCGTCCTTGCCGACTGCCATCAGATAGGTGGCCGCCGCGACGGCGATCAGCGCCGTCCCGATGACGCTGACCAATTCGGTCAATCCGCGCAGCAGCAGGCGATCCACCCCCGGATCGCCGGTCCCGATCAGCGACGCCGGGCTTCGGCTCTCGGTGGTGCGGTGATCCGTGCCGGCGTCGTGGGACTGCCGGCCGGGTTGCGGCGTGGGCATACCGCCGCTTCCGATTGGCGGACCGGTTGCTCGGTCGATGGGCCGGGTTCCAGCGACCCGGCGAGCACGCAGCAGCACCGGAATGGCCGCCAAGATAATCAGCGCCGAAACGCCGATCACGATGTACAGCAGGCCGGTGTGCGCGTTGTGCGCTGGCTTGTGAAAGCCCCGACCGAGGTCGACCAGCGCCACCCCTGCGGCGACGCTCAGCCCGAGCAGCACCAACCAGATCAGGGCGCACAACCCGACCAGGATGCGGTCAATGGTCTCCGGCGACTGCCCGGTCCAGGCCCGGCCGGAAGAATCTCTGTTCGCCATCAGCAGCTCGTCTGCGGGGCGTCGTTGCTGTTTGATGACAGCACCGTACCGTCGCTGCTGGTGATCGAGCAGTTGAGTTTGCTCAACCGCAGCATGCTGGACGCCTCCACCGAGCCAACCTCGGACTGCGAGATCGGTGTCAGGGTCAGCGACCACGGGATGTAGGCGTTCCGCTGGGTTCGCCGTTGTCCGGAGGCGTCAATGTAGGTGATCGTTATCTGATCGAACGGCGCCTTGGTCCCGGTCACCGAGTAGGTGACCTGCCGAGGACGCGCCGGAGCGGTCGTGGTGGTCGTCGCCGGCGCCGTGGTCGTCGGTTCCGGCGGCGGCGGTTCTTCGGGCACCGGCGCCGGCTCAGGCGTTTCGCTCGGCGGCGGAGGCGGTGGCGGTTCTTCGCTGGACGGCGGCGGCGGGGGCGGTGGCGGCGGAGCGGTGGTAGTGATGATCTCATCCTGCACCGGCGGCAGTGACGGCGTGGTGGTGACCGGGGTGGCCAAGTTATCGGTCTCGGTGCGGGCAAAAAGCAGGGCCACCGAGACCACCAGCGCAATAGCCGCGATGATCGTCGTCACCCCGACCACCCAAGGCCAGCGCGGCGGCCTGGGTTCGGTATCGGCCTCGTCTGGCCCGGCGTAGTCGTCGTAGTCGTATAAGCCGGGATCCGCCGGCACGTATGGGCCACTGCTGAATTGCTCGGACTCCGGGGCCGAATAGGCACGCGAGTACGCCTCGGTCGGCCCGAGTCCGCCAGGCTCTCCGCTCTCCCCCGGGTCGCGGGGTTCCTGGTCACCCGGCTGGCCGTTGCCGGGACCCGCTGCTCCAGATCCCGGTTCAGGGGGATTCGGCCCGCTCATTCTCGCCTATCCTGTTCAGACTTCATCGCACCTGCCCGTCTACGTCACCGGTGGCCGCGGACCGCACGCGCCGACGTTGTCCATCGTGCAACGGCAACCCTACCCAACCTGGTCGGCGCGGCGACCCAGGTAAACCGGCGGTTGCACAACTGACGCCCGGATTGTGACCTCGACGTGGACCGCTCAGTGCTTCTCGGGGCCGATGTAGTACTCGAAAACCAGACCGGCGACGGTACTGAGGATTAACGCTATGCCGGCGACGAACAGCCACGGCAGCCACAGCGCGAATCCCACGGCGGTGATCGACGCGGACAGCGCGATCATGATCGGCCACCAGCTGTGCGGGCTGAAGAAACCCAAATCCCCTGCGCCGTCACTAACCTCGGCGGCCTCGTAATCTTCCGGACGGGTGTCCAACCGACGCGCGACGAATCGGAAGAAGGTGGCCACGATAAGCGCCATCACACCGGTCAAGATCAGCGCGGTGGTGCCTGCCCATTCCACCCCGCCGGTGGCGAACAGGGTGGTCAGGATGGCATACATCACGCCGACGACGATGAAGAAGGTGGCCACGAATTCGAACAACCTGGATTCGATGCGCATGAGGTGTCCCTATTTATTGCTCACTGGGGGGCTTGCCGGCCGCGGCGGGTGTCGAACGGATGCGTGGTGATGGCGACCGGTGACTGGTTGATCGCCTGCAATGCCTGGCTGTTTGTCTTGCCGGCGATGCGTTGGTCGAGGTAGAACTTGAAGTCGTTGGGCGAGACCACCCGAAGCTCGAAATTCATCATCGAGTGGTAGGTCCCGCACAACTCGGCGCACCGGCCGACGAACGCCCCGGTCTTGGTGATCTCCGCAACCTGGAAAGTGTTGACCTGGTTGTTGGCCTTGGGCTCGGGTATCACATCCCGCTTGAACAGGAACTCCGGCACCCAGAACGCATGCACCACGTCGGCCGAGTTCAGCACGAACTCGATGCGCTTGCCGGCCGGCAACACCAGCACCGGGATTTCGCTGGTGGTACCCAGGGTTTCCACCTTGTCGAAGTTCAAGTAGGCGCGATCGGCGAAGTTGATGCCATGCAGCGGGCCGACTAGTTCCTCACCGTGTTTGTCGACACCCTCCGGCTTGGATTCCATCGCTTGCTTGCGCGCCGGGTCGGCTCCGTCGTAGGTAAAGCTGCCGTCGCGGAAGTTGACTTTCTGATAACCGAACTTCCAGTTCCATTGGAACGCGGTGACGTCGACGACGACTTCGGGATTCGGGTCGTGGTGGATCATCTTTTCCTGCACCACCACGGTGAAGTAGAACAGCACCGCGATGATCAGGAAGGGGGTGGCGGTGAGCACCATCTCCAAGGGCATGTTGTAGCCGAACTGACGTGGCAGTTCGGTGTCGGTGGGCTTTTTGCGGTGGAAGGCCGACGCCCAGAAGATCATTCCCCAGACCGTCGCTCCGACCGTCACCGATGCGATCACCACGCCGATCCACAGCTTGTAGTTGGCGTGCGCTTCCGGGGTGATGCCCTTCGGCCAGCCAAAGCCCACCACATCTTGCCAGCCGAAGCTGCAGCCGCTGAGCGCGATAGCCAGCATCCCCAACGTCAAGGCCACCGCCAACGGCCGGAGCCGGCGGACCCAGCCTCGGGCGCGGCCCTCGCGCTGGCCGCCCGGATAGCACGGCGCAACGCCCTGCCCGCGACGTGTCACCTGGCGCCTCCTGTGTCACAAGTCGGGTCGGTCTGGGTGTCCGGCCAGCTGACCCGGTGCAGCAGTCGAATACTACGCAGCGTAGACCACCCGGTGCCGCCGGGTACCGCACACCTGCCGGTTCAGCGGTTGCGGCGGTGGTGAGCGCCTGCCAGGCCGCCCGACGCGGGCCGACCGCGGCGCCCCGAGGGCGCTGTCGAGTGCGGCATACTGGGAGGTCATGTGCGGACTGCTGGCCTTTGTGTGCGCCCCGGCCGGCACCGCGAACCCCGTCACGGTGCAGGGGCTGGACGCCGCGGACGTCACTGCCGCGGTCGCCGGTGCCGCGCACCTGATGCGCCACCGCGGTCCCGACGAACTGGGCACCTGGTCCAGCCCGGGCTCCGACCGGCAACCGCATCCGGAAGTGGTGCTCGGATTCAACCGGCTGTCCATCATCGACATCGAGCACTCGCACCAGCCGCTGTACTGGGGCCCACCGGAGCAGCCGAACCGCTACTTGCTGGTTTTCAACGGGGAGATCTACAACTATGTGGAACTGCGCGAAGAACTGACCGCCTCGCACGGCGCGGTGTTCGCCACCGACGGTGACGGTGAGGCGATCGCCGCGGCCTACCACTACTGGGGCCCGGCGGCGCTACCGCGGTTGCGCGGCATGTTCGACTTCGCGATGTGGGACACCCAGGCCGGTGAACTGTTCTGTGCGCGCGATCCGTTCGGCATCAAACCGTTGTTCATGGCATCCGGGCCGGGCGGCACGCTGATCGGCAGCGAAAAGAAGTCCCTGCTGGAGCTCGCGGACCTGGTGGGATTCGACACCGGGGACACCGGG
>CAZPZQ010000141.1:0-8629 GCA_964590745.1 uncultured Mycobacterium sp.
TGCCTGGACGAGTTCACCGACCACGGACACTGCGGAGTGCTGGACGCCAGCGGCCGAGTCGATAATGACGCCACACTGGGGCGTTACGTGGATTTAGCTGTCGCCCAGGCAGAGTCGGGCGCCCACGTGGTGTCACCCAGTGGCATGATGGACGGCCAGGTCGGCGCCATCCGGGACGGTCTGGACGCCGCCGGATATCCCGACGTGGTGATCCTGGCGTATGCGGCGAAGTTCGCGTCGGCGTTCTACGGCCCGTTCCGCGACGCGGTGGACTCCAGCTTGGCCGGCGACCGTCGCACCTACCAGCAAGAGCCCGGCAACGCCCGCGAGGCGCTCCGCGAGATCACCCTCGACCTGCATGAAGGCGCCGACATCGTATTGATCAAACCCGCGTTGGGCTACCTCGATATCGTCGCGGCCGCTGCTGCCGCCGCACCGGTACCGGTGGCCGCCTATCAGGTATCCGGCGAGTACGCGATGGTCGCCGCGGCCGCCGCCAACGGCTGGATCGACCGGCGGGCCGCCGCACTCGAGTCGCTGACCAGTATTCGACGCGCCGGCGCCGACATCGTGTTGACCTACTGGGCCGCCGAGGCGGCAGGCTGGCTGGCGTGACCGGCCCACCGTTCTGGCCGCCACCGCCCGGCCCCCCGCCCGTCCCGCCGACCGGCCCCCCGCCCGTCCGGCCGCAGCGTCCGGCCCGCCCGGTGGACGTCGACACCGGCTTTTGGCTGTGGCTGGCCGCGCTACCGATCATGATCACCGGATACCTGGTCAACCTGCTGACATCGCCGGCCGTCGACCACACCGCGGCGCTGGCTGCAATGGTCGGGCTGACCGCGGTGGTGATCGGTGTGGTAGTGCTGACTTTCCTGGTGCTGATGCGCTCCGGGTATCGCTGGGCCCGCACCGCCCTGACCGGTGGCGGTGTAGCTGCGGTGGTGTATGCGGTCAGCGGCCTGTTCGACGCCGACCCGCGGGCGGTGGTCGCGATAACCTCTGCGGTCACCGGCATCGTCGGCTCGGTTTTGATCGCCGGCGGCACCTTCCTGCTGTACCGCCACGACGCCCAGGGCTACTTCACCCGATAGTTCACCCGACAGCTCACCCGATAGCCCTAGTGACCCGTCATCGGGCGATCGGACCGCCGCTGCGGGTTAGGCTGGCCCGACATGTCTGAACCCCGCGTGCCTCCGTCGGCGCCACCACCGGCTCAGCCGGCGCCGCTGTTCTTCGAAAACGGCGCCAGCTGGTATTGGGTGCTGGCCGGTCCGGGCGTGGGGGCCGCGATGCTGTGGATGCAGAATTCCAGTGGCTACGGGCTGCAACCGCTGGTTCCCGGCTTGTTTCTGGTACTGGTGTCCGGGTTCCTCGGTTTGCAGGTAAAGGCGGCGCGGATTCACACCTCGGTCGAGCTCACCGGGCAGACGCTGCGCCAAGGTACCGAAACGATCCGAGTCGACGACATCGTAAAGGTGTACCCGGAGCCCAGACGGCCGTCCCGCCGAGGCGAGCCAACCGAAAAATGGCAGACCGCCCGCACCCTGGGGGAGTTGAACCGAGTGCCGCGTGGCCGGGTGGGTATCGGGCTGCGGCTCACCGGCGGGCGCACCGCGCAGGCCTGGGCGCGGCACCCCGGCGCGTTACGGACGGCGCTGACCTCCCTGGTGCAGCAACGCACCGGCAGCCCGGTCGACGCTGAAGACATCGAAGACGCCGACGACGACGGCGCCGGGTTGCAGGAGTGACCGCGCCGAGGGTCCGGGCCGTCGTCGAACTCGGCTTGGCCGGCACAGCAGCGCTGGGCTGCGTGCTGAGCTGGCTCCGGGTCCACAGCATGGTGCTGGTCGCACCGGTCGCCGAGGGCGAACCGGTCACCAGCTCGGCGCGCTACCACCCGCAGTTGCTGCTGCTGGCCCTGTTGCTGGCAACGGTCGCCGGTGTGCTGGCGGTGGTCGGCGCGGCGCGGCTGTGGCGGGCCCGGCGCGCTCGCCGGGCCACCGCGGTGTGACCAGAGACATCCGATGATCGATACCCTCCCGGGGTATAGCTAGATATTATTAAAGCGTGATCACCACCGACCTTGAACTGCGCGGCATGACCTGCGCTTCGTGCGCCGCCCGGGTGGAACGCGGCCTCAATGCCCTCGATGGAGTGCGCGCCACGGTGAACCTGGCGGTCGAACGAGCCCACGTCGAACACCAACCCACGGTGTCGCCCGACGACCTCATCCAAGCGGTGCAGTCCGCCGGTTACCAGGCGTCGGTGATCAGGGCGCAAACGCGCGACCATCCCGACGTCCCGGACCGGCAGTTGCGCCCGCGCCTGATCGGTTCGACGCTGCTGTCCATTCCGGTGGTGGCGCTGTCCATGGTGCCGGCCTGGCAGTTCCCCGGCTGGCAGTGGCTGGTGTTCGCGTTGACCACTCCGGTTGTGGTGTGGGGCGGCTACCCGTTTCACCGCGCGGCACTGCGCAACGCCGCGCACGGGGCGTCGACGATGGACACCCTGGTTTCGCTGGGCACCGTGGCGGCCTATCTGTGGTCGGCGGTGGTGATGCTCACCGGCTCCGTGCACAGCGGTGACGGGCATGTCTACTTCGAAGTCGCCGCCGCCGTCACGACGTTCCTGCTCGCCGGCCGTTACGCCGAGTCGCACGCCAAACGCTCGGCCGGCGCAGCGCTGCGGGCGCTGCTGACGCTGGGCGCCAAGGACGTCGCGGTACTGCGCAAAGGCCCGGACGGTCGGATCGAGGTGCGGATACCGGTCGACGATCTGCACGTCGGTGACGTGTTCGTGGTCCGGCCCGGTGAGCGGGTCGCCACCGACGGCACCATCATCGACGGCAGCACCGCGCTGGACACCTCGGCGATGACCGGAGAGTCGGTCCCGGTTGACGTCACCGACGGCGACCGGGTGCTGGGCGGCTCACTGAACACCTACGGCCTGGTGCTGGTGCGCGCCACCAAAGTCGGCGCCGACACCCAACTGGCTCGGATGGGCAAACTCGTCACTGACGCCCAGAGCGGCAAGGCATCGGTCCAGCGGCTGGCCGACCGGGTCTCAGCGGTGTTCGTGCCCGCTGTCCTGGTCATCGCCGCGGTGACGCTGGCGGCTTGGCTGCTGGCCGGCCAGCCGCCCGCCGCCGCCTTCACCGCCGCGGTAGCGGTGCTGATCATCGCCTGCCCGTGCGCGCTCGGGCTGGCCACTCCGACCGCGATCCTGGTCGGCACCGGACGCGGTGCGCAGTTGGGCATCCTGATCAAAGACCCGACCGTGCTGGAACGGGTGCATGGCATCGACACCGTCGTACTGGACAAGACCGGCACGGTGACCACCGGGGAGATGAGGGTGGGCAACATGGCGGTCGGTCACGGAGAGGACGCCCACACGGTGCTGGCCCGAGCCGCCACCGTCGAGACCGCCTCCGAACATCCGATCGCGGCCGCCATCGTGGCGGCGGCCGCCGCGACCGGCGTGAAGCCGGGCCGCGTGGAAGAGTTCGCCAACCGGCCGGGCCGCGGAGTGACCGGAGTGGTGGACGGGGTGCGGGTCGACATCGCCACCTCGGCCGCCGCCCACGAAACCGGAACCGCCGTCGAAGTGTCCTGGGACCAGAAGGTGCGCGGGGTGATCACCCTGGCCGACACCGTCAAAGACAGCAGTGCGGCGGCCATCGATGAGCTTAAGGCCATGGGCATCACCCCGATGCTGCTCACCGGTGACGGCGGCACGGTGGCACGGAAGGTGGCCAACGAAGTCGGGATCGACCCGGCCAACGTGATCGCCGACGTGCTGCCCACCGACAAAGTCGATGTCGTCAAGCGGCTGCAGGCCGGCGGTGCCAGGGTGGCGATGGTCGGCGACGGCGTCAACGACTCGGCGGCGCTAGCCACCGCCGACATCGGAATGGCGATGGGCACCGGCACCGACGCCGCCATCGAGGCCGGCGACCTGACCCTGGTGCGCGGCGATCTGCGCACGGTTCCGACCGCGCTGCGACTGTCGGCCCGCACCCTGCGCACCATCCGGATGAACTTGGTCTGGGCCTTCGGCTACAACATCGCGGCCATCCCGCTGGCCGCGGTCGGGCTGCTCAACCCGATGATCGCCGGTGCGGCGATGGCCGCGTCATCGGTGCTGGTGGTCACCAACAGCCTGCGGTTGCGCCGCTTTCAGGCCTGAGCCAAACCGACCCGTTCTACCGGACTGCGGCTTCACTCCAGCGAACCGCAGCTAACCTACAGGTACAGCCGGGTTCCGGCCGCGCCACTCAAGCCTCGAGGGGGAGGACATGCCGCACGTGACGGCGCAGTCGCAGTCTCGGCGGCGTGGTGAGGGTGGCTGAGCAATGAATTTCGCCGCGCTGCCACCGGAAATCAACTCGATCAACATGTACTCCGGTCCCGGATCGGGGCCGCTGCTGGCGGCCGCCGCGGCCTGGGATGGCCTGGCGGTTGACCTGCACTCGGCGGCGACCGGTTACGAGTCGACCGCCTCGCGGCTGGCCGGCGAGTCCTGGGTCGGGCCATCGTCGCAGGCGATGGTTGCGGCGCTCACCCCCTACGTGTCCTGGCTGACCGCCACCGCGGCTCAGGCGGCGGAGACGGCAACCCGGGTCAAAGCGGCTGCCGCCGCGTACGAGGCGGCGTTCGCGACGACGGTGCCCCCATCGGTGGTCGCGGCCAACCGTGCGCAACTACTGGTGCTGGTGGCCACCAACCTGCTGGGCCAGAACACCGCCGCGATCGCGGCCACCGAAGCCCAGTACGCCCAGATGTGGGCGCAGGATGCCGCGGCGATGTACGGCTACGCGGCCTCCGCTTCGCAAGCCGGGGCGCTGTCCCCGTTCGCGCCGCCGCCGCAAACCACCAATCCGGCCGGGCCGGCGCAGCAGGCCGCCGCCGTCGGCCAAGACGTCGGCAGTTCGGCGGGCACGGCGGTACAGCAGGCCGTGTCGCAGTTAGGTGCTACCCCGGCGAGCGCCGCGGCACAGTCGCTGGGGCCGGCCGCATCGGCGGCGGCAGCGCTGCCCGCACAGGAGGTCGTGCTGCCCGACCTGCTGGGCCTGAATGCGCTGGCGGTGGCCGGACTGTCGGCATCCGATATCGGCATCGGAGTATCGGCCGGGGCGTGGGCGTCCGCGGACGAAAGCACCGTGCAGATCTTGAAGGAGCAGCACCAGCTGGAGGAAGTGTCCTACAACATTCTGCACGCCATCGACCTGTTCTCGCCGTTGACCCCGTCCCGGCCGGACGGCTACATCGGGGTGCCGCTGCCGTCCACATCGGCGGCGATCGGCGAGGCGGTCTCGGTTGGGAAGCTCTCGGTGCCGATGAGCTGGGCGGCCTCTGCCCCGGAGATCCGCAGCCTGGCTTACACCGCGCCGACAGCCGGTGCGGGTGCCGCCGCGGCGGCACCGGCGGCGGCCGCGGCGGCTGCTTCGGCATCATCGGTGGGCGGCCTGGGCACCGCGTTCAGTCAGATGGCGCTGGCGGGGATGGGCGGCAGCGCCATCGCCGGCGCCGCCAAGCAGGGCCGCCAGGAAACCGCTGCGGCGCCGACGCCCCGGCAGCAGGCTCGACAACCGGCCAAGTCGACAGCGGAGCCCTCGGACGAGCCGGTCACCGGAATCGCCGCCGAGATCCGGGAGTTCGCCGAACTTCGCGACCGCGGCTTGATCACCAACGACGAATACAACGAGCAGAAGCAACGCCTGCTCGGGCGGTGAACACCGCGCGGGCGGTAGCCCCTCCCGCTACCTGAGGTTTGCCGAGATTCGCCATGACGCTAAGGTGAGAACCGAACCGTTCGCGTGGTCAACGATAATCGGAGTTTGCCGACCAGTGGATTTCTCTGCCTTACCGCCGGAAATCAACTCGTCGCTGATGTATGCCGGCCCTGGTTCGGGGCCATTGCTGGCCGCTGCGGCGAGCTGGAACGGGCTTGCCGCCCAGTTGGAAACCACGGCGGTGTCCTACCAAGCCGCGGTCGCGAACCTGACCAGTGAGCCGTGGCTGGGCCCCGCGTCAGAGGCGATGAGCGCCGCGGCCACGCCGTATGTGGCCTGGATGCACACCACCGCGCAGCGAGCCGCCCAGACCGCCGCCCAGGCCCACGGCGCCGCGGCCGCCTACGAGACCGCGTTTGCGGCTACTGTGCCCCCGCCGGTGGTCGCCGCCAACCGCGCTCTGCTGATGCAACTGCTCGCGACGAACATCTTCGGCCAGAACGCGCCGGCAATTGCGGCCACCCAGGCCGAGTACGCGGAGATGTGGGCCCAGGACGCCGCCGCCATGTATAACTACTCCGCCGCGGCCGCCGCCGCCACCAGGTTGACGGCGTTGACGTCACCGGAGCAGGTCACCCACCCCGACGGGGCCGGCGACCAGGCTGTGGCGGCGGGCCGCGCAGCCGCCGACGCGGCCGGCACCACCACCCAGCACACGCTGTCGGGTATTCCGGAAACACTGCACCAACTCGCGCTGCCGCTACAGGCCTTACCGGCTCAGGTGGTGGATGACCCGGGTCTCGGGGCGGCCACCGCTACCGGTGTGTCGGGCTTGAGTATGGGTTCGGCCTATCACGCCGCCATCGGCAGCGCCAACTTCTTCCAGCGGCTGGCCAGCCAGTTCGGCTTCAACCAGCCCGAGACCAGCGGCATCAAAGACACCGTGGACAAAATCGCGCTCGCGACCGGGGCCGTCGAGTCCGAGGAGGAGTTGCAGCAACCCGGCGGTAGCCCGGTCAAGGGGTTCGGCTCGTGGCAGAACTGGCTGAACTGGCTGAAGGGTCTGGGCAGCCATATTTTCAAGTCGTCGGCGACCGCGGGCATCGGTCAGGCCACCACGGTCGGCTCGTTGTCGGTGCCGCAGAACTGGGCAGCGGCAGCGCCGGAGGTACATCTGGCGGTCGCGGAGTCACCGGATGTCAGCGTCGACGCCGCTCCGGCAGCCGGCGGCGGCATGGGGAACCTGGGTGCCCAGGCGGCATTGGCGGGGATGGCCGGGCGCGCCCTCGCTGGAACCGTCGCCCCCGGCGGCGGGGCCGGCACCCGCTCGACCAGGCGGGAGCGAGCGAAGCCATCAGCGGATGCGGCCCGGGAAATCGCGGCTGCGTTGCGTGAATACGCCGCACTGCGGGACTCGGGAATCATCACCAGCACGGAATTCAACAAACACAAAGAACGCTTGATGAGCCTCGATCCACTGTCGGGGCGGTGAGCCGGCTCGACGTAGCCACCCCGCGCGAAAGGCTGTTTCAGCGGCTGCGGATCTAATGCGATGCTCGCTCCGCACTTGCGAAGACGCGTTGATACCCGCGCCAGTCTTGTGACGCGACGTCGAGGTGGTTAAGCTCAACGTGATCGCTGAATCGAAAAGGTCAATAACCAGCGTCGACGTCGCCTGATGCGGTAAGCCGGTGCTGCGTGGCCGGATCGGTGTGGGCCGCACCGGAGCGAAACCATCGCATCCGCGTTTACGGTACCCTTGGACACCGGCGCGGGGCGGGCGCCGCGGTTGCTGCCGCGGACCGACGGAAGGTGGGGCGTGCCAGGTCGCAACAGACCCAATCACATCGGGGCACATCGTCGGCTGCGCAATCGTGGCCTGCGGTCGGGGATGACCGCGGGATTGTTTCTGGCGTTCGGGATGACCCCGCTGGCCGGCACACCGGCGCAGGCCGACCTCGACGACCTGGTTCCCTTCGACGTCCCGGTCGGCGCGATCGGCGACACCCTCACCCAGGGGGTGGCGCTCGCCGATCCAGGCACCGCAGCGGCCATCGACGTGCCCGGTTCGGCTATTTCCGAGCTGCTGCTGAACACCGTCTACACCTACCTTTCGGCGGCCGAGGTGGTTATCGCCGGCGCGTTCCAGGCCGAGGTCTACGCCTCAGTCCACGATCTCGGCGAGATGTGGATCAACAGCCCGTTCGGCCAGCTGATCGACCCGATCATCAATGCCCCGTTTATCGCCGCGACCGGTCGGGAGCTGATCGGCAACGGCATCGCCGGCACCCTGGAGCATCCCGACGGCGGTCCCGGCGGCTGGCTGTTCGGTGACGGCGGCGACGGTTTCAACGCCGTCGACCTCCACGAACCCGGTGTCGACGGCGGCGCCGGCGGCGACGCCGGCTTGATCGGTAACGGCGGGTGGGGTGGTCAGGGCAGCGCCGGCGCCAACGGCGGTGCCGGCGGCCTCGGCGGCTGGCTGATGGGTAACGGCGGCGCCGGCGGCGACGGCGGCGACGGCGCGAACGGCGTGGACGGCCCCGGCGCACCGGGTGGCCACGGCGGCGACGGCGGTAACGCCAGATCCATCTTCGGCGGCGGCGGCCCTGGGGGCTGGGGGGGTGACGGCGGCAATGGTGCCGGCGGCTACGCCGGCGGAGCGGGCGGCGACGGCGGCGACGGCGGCACCGCCATTCTCGGCCTGGCCGGCGGTGGCGGCCAGGGCGGTTGGGGCGGTGACGGCGGCGCCGGAACGGTGGCCCATCCCGGCGGCGGCGCAGGAGGCAATGCCGGCGCCGGGGGGGCCGGCGGCAATGCCGGTATCGACGTCCTGGGCGGCGACGGCAAGCTGTTCGGCAACGCCGGCGCCGGCGGTATCGGCGGCAACGGCGGCAC
>CAZPZQ010000142.1:0-6454 GCA_964590745.1 uncultured Mycobacterium sp.
CACCTCCTGCGGCGCCGCCGCTGGCTCCGGTTGACGGGTTTTCTTACCTGGTCGCCGGCCTGCGCCAAGACGCCCATCGGGCCGCCGGCACCAGCGCCCGCCGGCACAAAGCCGCCGAGCCCGACCGCGCCGAGACGCCGCTGCCCGCCGCCGCCGCCGAAGAGCGACACGGGCTGCGGCGCCGCAGCGAAAAGACCCAGTTGCTGGGCCGCGGCTACGAATACATGGATCTGGAACCGGAACCCGCCGTGCCCGAGTCAGATCGAGGTGTCGGACCGGTAGGCTTCACCGGCGCGGTGCCCTCGGCGGCCACCGCGAACCCGGCCGGACTGGCCACGGCGGCGCCGAGTGTGCCGATGATGCCGGATGGCTGGGCTAGGTGATGGTGGTCGTCGGGCCCGACGCATTGCTGGCGCGGGACGGCCGTGCCCGCGGTCTTGATCCCTTACACCACCAGTGACGCCGGAAAGACTGCGGTGACCGCAGGCCCGTGCCGGCGCCAGTGACAAGAATTTCTCTCCAACGGACCCTCAATGCCTAATCTGGGGTCGGAGTCGCTCGCACAGCCGGCACCTACCTGACGGCCCGGATCGCCTCGAACACTTTAGGGTCGACCAGCATGGAGGTGTCGCCGAGTTCGCGGCCGTTGGCGACGTCCCGCAGCAGCCGCCGCATGATCTTGCCGCTCCGGGTCTTTGGCAGTTCCGGAACCACGTAGACCTCCCGGGGCCGGGCGATCGGCGAGATCTCGGTTGCGACGCATGCTCGCAGTTCGTCGACGATCATAGTGGAGGCGTCGGCCGGGTCGTCGCCGGCGGCAGCCAGCACTACGAACGCGCAGATACGCTGGCCGGTCTGCTCATCGTCGGCGCCAACCACCGCGGCTTCGGCAACCGCGGCATGGCCTACCAACGCCGACTCGACCTCGGCCGTGGAGATCCGGTGCCCCGACACGTTCATCACGTCGTCGATGCGGCCCAACACCCAGATGTCGCCATCCTCGTCGTACCGGGCACCGTCGCCGGCGAAATACCAGCCCTGTTCGGCCAACCGCGACCAGTAGGCATCGATAAAACGTTCCCGATCGCCCCAGATGCCCCGCGCCATGCCCGGCCAGGGCTGATCCACCACCAGATATCCGGGCACACCCGCGCCCACCCGGTCGCCGTGGTCATCGACGACGCGCACTGAAATCCCGGGCAGCGGGCTCATCGCCGCCCCGGGCTTGGCCGTGGCGACGCCGGGCAACGGCGAGATCATTATGGCGCCCGTCTCGGTCTGCCACCAGGTGTCGACGATGGGTGTCGCGCCAGCGCCGACCACCTCGCGGTACCACCGCCAGGCCTCGGGGTTGATGGGTTCGCCGACCGACCCGAGCAGCCGAAGACTGGAAAGGTCGTGCGCATCGGGCACCTGCCGACCCCACTTCATGAACGTACGGATCAGCGTGGGGGCTGTGTAATAGATTGTCACACCGTATTTCTCGATGATCTCGAAGTGTCGGTGCTGATCGGGAAAATCAGGTGCGCCCTCGTAGATGACCTGCGTGGCGCCGTTGGCGAGCGGCCCGTAGACGGCATAGCTGTGGCCGGTGATCCAGCCGATATCGGCGGTGCACCAAAATACGTCGGTGTCGGCCTTCAGGTCGAAGGTGTGGTAGTGGGTGTAGGCGCACTGGGTGAGATAGCCGCCGCTGGTGTGCACGATGCCCTTGGGACGACCGGTGGTGCCCGAGGTGTACAGCAAAAACAACGGCTGCTCGGCACCGAATGCCGATGGGGTGTGCTGCGGCGCGACGGTTTCGGCGATGTCGTGCCACCACACGTCCCGGCCAGGCCGCCACGGCACATCGACGCCGGTTCGGCGGACCACCAATACGTGCTCGACGGTATCGGCGGCGGCCGACCCTTCGCCCAACGCCTCGTCGACGGCGGCCTTCAGCGGCGCCGGCGTGCCGCGCCGATACTGGCCGTCGGCGGTGATCACCAGCTTGGCCTGCGCGTCGGCAATCCTCGACCGGAGCGCGCTCGCCGCGAAACCAGCAAAGACAACACTATGCAGGATGCCCAGCCGCGCGCACGCCAACATCGCAACGATCGCCTCGGGGATCATCGGGAGATAGATCGCCACGCGGTCGCCCTCGGTCAGGCCGAAGGCGGTCAACACGTTGGCTATCCTGGACACCTCGGCGAGCAGGTCTGCATACGTGATACTGCGACTGTCGCCGGCGGGCTCGGCCTCCCAGTGGATCGCCACCCGGTCACCGTGGCCCGCCGCGACGTGACGGTCAACGCAGTTGTACGCCACGTTGAGACTTCCGTCCGGGAACCACCGTGCGAACGGCGCCTGTGAGTAGTCAAGCACCTGCGTGAACGGCGTTTCCCAGCTTAATCTTTCGGCCTGGCCAGCCCAGAACGCCAGCCGGTCACGCTCCGCCAGGCGATACAACTCCACTCCTGCATTGGCTTGCGTGGTGAAATCCGCCGGCGGCGGGTAGGTGGCCGGCAACGCCGCTTGAATCTCAAGCATCTCCAATCCCATCCGGTAGGGTTGTCGGGGAGTCCGCGGTTCCCGGTTATTCCGCTACAGAGACGCGAACCATGCTTGCTCGGCACTGCGAACGACCGGAGCCAACTGGGTGTGCATCCTGGTGCCTCGCTTGCTCAGGCGCACTCGGATTTTGCGGCGATCTTGGCCGTCAACCTCTCGGAACGCGAGACTGCGCATCACCAGGCGGTCTACCACCCTGGTCAACGTCGGCGCGGGTGTGAGTGTGTAGTTCTTCAACTCGGCCATCGTCGAACCGGGCGAGCGAGCCAGCGCCTCCATCACGAGCCAGTCATCGAGTACGAGCTCGCTGCCGGCGAGTTCATGTTCGATGACTCCGGCGACGGCGCGGCCCGCCAATACCACATCGCAGCCCGACAGCCGAGCATCATCACCAAATAGAGTTGCATCTCGTACCAAGGTTTCCCGACTTCCTTGAGCTGATTGCGCTGCAGCAACCATTAAGCCATACTTCCATCTGAAATGAGTGTAGCGGCTCCTCGAGACTCTGGGCCGGCGACCACCCTCGGATTGACTGCTGGGTCGCTCCTCATTAACTGTGTCGACGCTGCCGGCCGGCCACCCTCGGGCCTGGCACGACAGCACCGACGGGGTGTGACTATCGGCTTGATAGCCCACAGCGATACCGGCGCTAAATACATTCCGGTGGTGTTCAACCAACGGCTCCTCGACGAAGGTGTGGATCCTTCGGTCGGCTCCGTGGGCGACGCTCTTGATAACGCGATGGTCGAGACCACCGTGGGTTCGTTCAAAAACCACACTGATCCGCCGACAAGGCCCATGGCGCGACGTCAATCACGTCGAACTCGCCGCTGCCGAACGGATTGCCTGGTTCAACACCGAAGCCCGCACGGACACCTCGACGACTTGACCCCCGGAGTCGTCGAACGACTCCACTACGATCACAGATGCACCCGACCGAAGGCAGGGTGACTCAACAAAACGAGTCTCCGGACACGCCGGGACGGCTCAGAAAGACATCACCGATGAACGTAAGGGCGCAAAGGGGCGGCCGCGATGGCGAGTGGCGCTTGGCGATGGTTATTCCGCTACAGGGACCAGCGGGCTTATTCGGCCCCTCCTGTGAGGCGGTTTGCGATCTGGTAGCGCACGATCTCAACGCTCGCGACGGGATGTTGGGCCGCAAAGTCCGTATCGAAATCGTCGATGGCGCTGCGCCCCCGATGGTCGTGGCCGCCAAAGTACGAAACCTGCTGGACAGCGGAGACGTCGATGCGATCAGTGGGTGGCACCTGTCGTCGGTCCGTCACGCCTTGGCGCCGGCGGTGGTCGGCCGTGTGCCTTACGTCTACCCGGCGCTGTACGAGGGCGGTGAAACGAGTAGCGCTGTCTACTGCAGCGGAGAGACACCTGTACAGCAGATCGCCCCGGCGCTGCGATGGCTGCGCGACAATCTCGGCATCACGAAATGGTTCGTCGTTGGCGACGACTACATCTGGCCCCGCGGCACACTGGTGGAGATTCGACGCTACGCCCGCGAGCTGTCACTGAGCATGATCGGCGGTTCCTTCGTCCCCCTCGGCGACATCGATGCCGGGCGGTTGGTCGATAAGGTCGAGATGTCGGGCTGCCAGGCCGTGCTGATGCTCCTAGTTGGCCAGGACGCAGTCCAATTCAACCGGACGTTTGCCAAACGCCGATTATCGCACTCCATCTACCGTTTCGCCCCACTCATGGACGAGAACATGCTGATTGCCAGCGGCCCTGACGCGACGCACGGGCTCTTTGTCGCAGCCTCATACTTCCGCTCGTTGGTTTCACGTAACTCGATGGACTTCCTCGACCGCTACATGGCCGTGAACGGCGCCGACGCGCCGCCGCTGGGCGCAATGGCTGAATCCTGCTACGAGGGGGTTCAGTTCCTCCTGGAGATGATCCGACGTTCCGGGGATCCCCACAACATCATGGCGGGCAGCGATGGGGCCTCCTACGACAGTCCCCGCGGCACGATTGAAGTGCTGCCGGACACGGTGCGGCAACCGGTCCACCTCGCAATCGCCGATGGTGTCGACTTCGAGGTCATTACCACCCTCGCGCAACTTTGGGGTTGATCGCGTCACCTTGACCGCGTGACGATCATAGCCTCATACGAGAATATTTTGTCTGAAACTATGCACTTCATCGCCGGTCTCATGCTGCGGGCATGGCGGCGCCTGCGCTCGGTCGGTAGGCATCCATCGGCGCTGTTCGGAGACGAAGAAGGCCGCTGCTTTCTTTAAAAACTCAAGCTCCAAACGGCAATTCGGTGCTACTCTCCCGCAGGCGCTCCAGTTCTGCGCCTTCATCGGCATCCGCCGCGCCATCGCCAGCCGCGGACACCCGACGTTGGAGGCGCACCCAACGTCCCAACAGTTGTTCAACGACACCAATCTCGGCAGCAGCCACGTGAGCCACCGGGCTGGCCGGTCTCGATCACCAGGCGGGCAGCTGCTCCCGGCGCTCTCAAAGCTCATAGGGATACTTGCTCGCACGTCCCATAACTCGGACCCTCCCAAAATCGGACGGCTCCGGACACGCCGGGACGGCTCATTGACATCTGTGACACCGACCACCTAGATTCTTTCACTTGAAACTATCTAGGATGAGGCAGAGAGGCTCATGCCAACTTATTCGTTCCGGTGTACCCGTTGTGGATCTTTCAAGCTTACCGTCGCCATGGCCGATATCGTAGAAACGCCGCCGTGTCCGGCGTGTGCCGCGCCGGCTCGGCGAATTTTCGGCTCGCCGTACCTAACTGGCTTCAGTGCCGGCCAGCATCGCTTGGCCGGACTAGCCGCGGCAAGCGCCGAACAGCCGATGGTCACCCGCACGATTCCGCCCGCCGTGCGCAGTTCTCGTCAACGGCGGCGGGATCCGCGGACCGCTTCGCTGCCGCGGATATAGCGATGCATATTGCTGGGTTGTCCACTTGCAGGCAGACATCCTCTTGCGCGCTGCCGTGCGTCGGGCTGCGCGTCGAAACTGCCGGTATCGATCTCGGTCGCGAAAACGGCCTTTACCCAACAGAAAAAGGAGACATCGCATGCCTGAAGTAGTGTTCAGTGTTGACCACTCCAAATCGATGCGGGACCAGGCCGTGCCGGGTCACAACCGATGGCACCCTGACATCCCGCCGGCTGCCACCGTCAAGCCCGGTAGCGAATTCCGGGTCGAATGCAAAGAGTGGACCGATGGACAGATCCTCAACAACGATTCGGCTAACGATGTTCGAGATGTTGATCTTTCTCGCTGCCATATGCTGTCGGGGCCGATCAAAGTCGAAGGTGCAGAGCCCGGCGATCTGTTGATCGTCGACATCCTCGACATCGGGCCCGTGCCGCAGGTGAAAGGTCCCAACTGCGGCGAGGGGTGGGGCTATTCCGGTATCTTCGCCAAGGTCAACGGCGGCGGATTCCTCACCGATTACTTTCCGGATGCCTATAAGGCGATCTGGGACTTTCACGGCCAACAGTGCACATCCCGGCACGTGCCGGGGGTCCGTTACACCGGCATCACGCATCCGGGCCTGTTTGGTACCGCACCGTCGCCTGATCTGCTGGCTAGATGGACTCAGCGTGAGCAGGCGCTTATCGCGACAGATCCCGACCGGGTTCCGCCGCTGGCACTTCCGCCGCTGGCGCAGGGCACGCTCGGCGGCACCGCCTCGGGTGATGTATTGCGAGCGATCGCGGCCGATGGTGCTCGGACCGTCCCGCCTCGAGAGAACGGCGGTAACGAGGACATCAAGAACTTCACTCGGGGTAGCCGCGTCTTCTACCCGGTGTTCGTTGATGGCGCGTTGCTCTCCGGAGGTGATCTGCATTTCAGTCAAGGTGATGGTGAGATCAACTTCTGCGGCGCCATCGAGATGGGCGGGTTCATCGAT
>CAZPZQ010000142.1:6464-8587 GCA_964590745.1 uncultured Mycobacterium sp.
CATCGATCTGCACGTTGACCTCATCAAGGGTGGCATGGAGACATACGGGGTCACCAACAGCCCGATCTTCATGCCAGGGCGCGTCGAGCCGCTCTACTCGGAATGGCTGACCTTCATCGGTGTCTCGGTGGAACACGAAACCAACGCCAATTACTACCTCGACTGCACGGTCGCCTACCGCAATGCTTGCATGAACGCGATCCGCTACCTGGAGAAATGGGGCTACACCAGCGCGCAGGGATATCTGATCTTGGGTACCTCACCGATCGAGGGTCGAATCGGCGGTGTGGTTGACGTCCCCAACGCGTCCTGCTCGGTATTTTTGCCGACCGAAATCTTCGACTTCGACATCCGTCCCGGTGGGGACGGTCCAAAGAAGGTCGATCGCGGTGAGGTCGCGGTGACCTCCTGATACGAAGACTTCGTAGCTTTCGACGCAGCTGAACGTTACGCCCTTAGCCCGAAGTTACTCGCGCCCAGCGCATTAGGAGGTGATGGTCCGGTGGTCATGACTCAATGGGAAACCCGTCGTCGCCCGCCGGCGAAAGTCTGGTCCGGGGGGTAGTTGCCGGTGGCGTGTTGCCGGTGAATGAGTCCGCCTTACTTTAGCCTCGATCCACGGATGAGCCTGCGGTAGGACCGTTGAGACGGTTGCGGTCTTGATGGTCTGGTGGTGGGCACCGGGTCGCCGCTGGTCTGCCCAGCTTTCCTTGGCGTGCTCCCGTCGGGGCCTTTCGACGGGTGGTCATCCGGGTGTAGCCACTGGTGGTGGGTACCAGCCGATGATGTTGCGACACAACGTGAGCCACGCCTGCGTTCAGGGCGGGTCGGCGTTGCGGGCGGGTCAGGCGAGCGGGAGCGTCGACGATCTTGCGGCGCAGGGTGGCCCCGCAGGCCACGGCGTGACGGTCACCTGCCAGTGTTGCGGTGGCACGCAGCAGGTTGTGGGCGATGGTAGCGCACAGCGCCCAGGCGGAGTTGGCGCCGAAACGCCCCGAGGACAGGTGGGCCAGGGGTCCGTCGATCGGGTCGGCGAGGACGGTTTCGATGATGGCGTGGCGGCGGTGAGTGATGTCGGCTTGGTCGACTGGTTCGTCGGAGTCGGTGAAAAACGGGTGGTAGCGCGAGACCGGGAACAGCCCGTCAGCACAGCGGGCATCTTCGACGCGGCGCACGATCAACCTGGCGGTCACCGGCCTGTCGGTGGAGCCGAATGCGTGTAGGTGGTTTCGGCGACTTCGGTATCGGAGATCCACGCCCCGGTGTCGGGATCTTGCACCGCCCTGGATAGCGCACCGGTGTCCAGGCATCGGTGGGTATCCGGCGATCGTCGCGGCCACTGTGGTGTTTTTGGCCAGCGCCAGCGAGAGCCGGGCGCCGGAGCGCCGGCAGGCCGCAACCACCGCACTGTTGCCGTAGGCCGAGTCACCACGCACCGGAATCTGGCCGCTGGCTCGGCCGCGCGGGCGGCGGCGATGGCTTGGGTGATCATGCGGGCCGCGCCCTTGCCCGAGCCCGACTTACCGGCGCGCAACCGCATCCCGGCGATCACGGGGGCGCACACGTCGGTGCTGATCGTGCTGGCCAGCGGCGACAGGCCCCTTGCGCAGGATCTGCTTGCCGGCGATCTTGGAATGCCCGAAACGCGCACCCTGTTTGGCGTGCGCGTAGACCGGGCGCAGCAGCGAGTCGGTGTCGATGAACGCGCGCACATCGGCCCCGGCCAGAAGATCAACCCGCGTGCAGAGCTTCCCCAGGTGGTGTTGCAGCACCGATTCCAACTGGCGGGCGGGTCCGAAGGTGAACTCGCGCAACAGGGCGCCGATCATCGACGGTGCATACACACCGCCGAACAGGGCCTTCATCCCACCGGCACGGACCACGTCCACATTGTCGATGCAATCGGCGTCGGCACACATCCCGGCGATCAGGGTGGCCAGCTTCGGTGCCGGGTTGACGGCTCCGGACTTGATCTTCGACTCGGCGGTGTGCACCTTCGCCGTGAGCAGCTCCGGTAGCCCGGTCTGAGCGGCCAGCGTCATCACCGGCACCAGTCCGGCACACGACACGAGATGGTCACGGTCGAACACCGCCGAATCCGCGGCGAACCTATCCGACACTTG
>CAZPZQ010000143.1:0-8567 GCA_964590745.1 uncultured Mycobacterium sp.
GGCGAAGCCGGGCGCAGCGGGTCGCCACCATCGGCACCGTGGGGATCGCCAGCGCATGCCCGCCCACCGCCGGAACGTGTGAAAACATGGTTCGGTGCCGACGGAGTCGATCAGCACCGCGGCGCGCTGGTCGATCGTGGTCATCGCGCTGTCGGCAACGTTGTGTTCGTTTGTCTTCATCAACGGCATCGCCTTCGTCATCCCGATGCTGGAGACCAAGCGGGACACCAACCTGGCCATGGCCGGTCTACTCTCGTCGATGCCCAGCTTCGGTATGGTGCTGACCCTCTTCGCTTGGGGCGCACTGCTCGACCGAGTCGGCGAGCGAATCGTGCTCTCAGTCGGGTCGGCATGCACAGCGACGGCGACCTTCGCCGCGGCGTCGATGCACTCGCTGGTGGCGGTCGGTGCGTTCTTGTTTCTCGGCGGCATGGCCGCGGCCAGTGCCAACACCGCCAGCGGCCGGCTGGTCACCGGCTGGTTCCCACCGCACCAGCGCGGCCTGGTGATGGGGATCCGGCAGACCGCTCAACCACTGGGCATCGCGCTGGGCGCTGCGGTCATTCCGGAGTTAGCCGAGCACGGCCTGTCGCGGGCGCTGATGTTTCCAGCCTCGGTGTGCGCGGTGGCGGCGGTGGCTTGCGCGATCGGAGTGGTGGATCCGCCACGGCCACCGCGGTCGTCGGCTCCTGACCACGAGTTGGCTAACCCCTATCGCCGTTCGATGGTGCTGTGGCGAATTCACTCAGCGTCCGCGCTGCTGATGGCGCCTCAATGTGTGATCGCCACATTCATGTTGGTCTGGCTGATCATCGACACCGGGTGGTCGGTGGGGACCGCCGGCGCCTTGGTGACTGTCACACAACTGTTCGGTGCGGGCGCTCGGGTTCTGGCCGGCAGGTGGTCGGACCGGGTTCGGTCACGGCTGCGGCCGATCCGTACCTTCGCGGTGCTCGATGGCGTCGCCATGGTGACACTGGGGTTGACCGATCACCTTCACTCGCGGTTGGCGGTTGCTGCGATGGCGGCTGCCGCGGTGGTCACGGTGCTCGACAACGGGCTGTCCTCCACCGCTATCGCCGAGATCGCCGGGCCATACTGGAGTGGACGCGCGTTGGGCACCCAGAACACCAGCCAACGGCTCACCGCCGGAGTTGCCCCGCCGCTGTTCGGCGCGCTGATCGGCGCTGTCGGCTATCCGCTCGCGTTTGCGGCATGCGCGCTGTTCCCGTTGGCCGCGCTGCGACTGGTGCCGGTCAAGGCCGAACCGGAGGGTCTGTCGGTGCTGGCCGCGTTGCGCACCCTCCGGCTATCGCCGGGAGCAACGGCCACCTCGCGGCAGTCAGACGCGCGGCCGCCGACAACAAACAACCCACCACCGGTCGGTCGGTGAAGGTAGCGACCCTACACCCGTCACAACCTGCACGGTGGTGACTAAGCTGCCCAGCGTGCCTGACCCCGGCCACTCGACCGCGGAAACGATCGGCACCTTCCGCCGCTGGTGGCTGCTGACCGTCGGCCTGATTGCGACGTTGTGCGCCACCGTATTCATCAACGGCATCGCATTCCTAATTCCGGCGTTAGACGCTGAACGCGGTATCAGCCTGGCCCAGGCTGGCCTGCTGGCATCGATGCCCAGCCTGGGCATGGTGGTGACTTTGATCGGCTGGGGCTACCTGCTAGACCTGATCGGTGAGCGTGTGGTGCTGACGCTGGGGCTCGGCCTGACCGCGGCGGCGGCCACAGCCGCTGCACTGGTGCCGACGTCGATGCTCTTCGAGGCACCCTGCCTGTTCACCGGCGGGATGGCCGCGGCCAGCGCCAACACCGCCAGCGGACGACTCGTGACCGGCTGGTTTCCGCCAGATCAGCGCGGGCTGGCGATGGGCATTCGCCAGACCGCCCAACCGCTCGGTATTGCGTTGGCCGCCCTGGTGCTCCCCGAGCTGGGTGAGACGGACTTCTCAGTGGCGCTGTATTTTCCCGCCGTGGTGTGTGCCGGCTCGGCGATGCTCAGCGCATTCAGCATCAAGGATCCGCCACGACGAAGGCGTGCTACCGCCGACGGCGTGAAACTGACCAACCCGTATAAGGGCAATGCCGTGTTGTGGCGCATCCACCTAGCATCAGCGCTGCTGATGGTGCCGCAGACGGTGGTCTTGACGTTCATGTTGGTGTGGCTGATTGAGAAGCACCACTGGTCGATCGCGGCAGCGGGCGTGCTGGTGAGTGTTTCGCAGTTGCTCGGCGCGGCGGGTCGGATCGCGGCCGGCAGGTGGTCGGACCGGGTCGGCTCACGGATGCGACCCATCCGGGTAACCGCCGTCGCGGCCGCTGCAACCATGCTCCTGCTGGGCATTACCGATCAGCTGACGTCGCCGCTGGCGGTGCCGCTGATGGTGGTTGCCGCGGTGGTTACCGTGCTCGACAATGGGTTGGCGTTCACCGCGATCCCCGAGATCGCCGGACCACACTGGAGCGGACGGGCCATGGGTACCCAGAACACTACTCAGCGACTGACATCCGGCGTGAGCCCTCCGGTGTTCGGCGAGGTAATCGACCTGGCAGGTTATCCGGTTGCGTTCGCGGCGTGCGGCCTGATCGCGCTGGCCGCCCTTCCCCTGGTGCCGGACGATGCTGACCAGCGTCAGCGCGTCGACTGAGCGGCAGCGGCCGGCCACCAGTACCGTCGGGACGTGACCGATACCCCTCGCATCGACCTGCGCACCCCGACGGTGACGGATGGGCCAGCCCTGTGGCAGATGGCCAAAGACAGCGCAACCCTTGATGTCAACTCGCGTTACGCCTACCTACTGTGGTGCCGCGACTTCGCCACCACCTCGGTGATCGCTCAGGTCAGTGGCCACCCGGCCGGGTTCATCACCGGCTACCGGCGTCCCGACGAACCTGCTGCACTGATGGTGTGGCAGGTAGCGGTCAATGCCGCGCACCGCGGGACGGGTGTGGGCGGGCGCATGCTCGACCACCTGACCGAGCGGCTGCTGCCCGACGGCGTCACTCACCTTGAGACATCGATCACATCGGACAATGCGGCCAGCCAGCGGCTCTTTACCGCATTCGCCCGCAGGTGGGAGGCCGTTATCGAGCGTTCGGAGCTATTCAGCGCCGACCTGTTTCCCGATGGCCACCTGGCCGAAGAGTTGTTTCGGATCGGGCCACTGCGGGTACCCCGCCCCCGTTGAGCGGGCGCGGATTTGCTGAATCGATATCCGAGAATTCTCCCGGCGCTGCGGCGCGCAGGCTTGAGATCGGGTATCGACCCTCGGTATTGTCGCGACCGCGCAAACGTGAGCCCCGACGGACCGAGTCGGGGAATCCCGAGCGGGGTGGTAGGTCGAGCGAGATCGATCGAAAACTGCGCGCGGCGGTCCTGCCGCGGCAGGCAGCGGGAGCACCCGGGCGCTTTGAATCATCGCCGCAAGCCCAGGCCCGATGCCGCATCGTGAACCGGAGCTCGACTTGTCGTTTCGTTCCGTTGTTTCACGTGTTTCGCGCACGGACGGAGGAACCATGACGAAGACTTCTGAAATTTTTGAAACGTTGGAATCTGAAGTACGCAGTTATTGCCGATCGTGGCCGGTGACGTTCGACCGCGCTGCGGGTGCTCATATGTGGGACACCGATGGCCGCGAATATCTCGACTTTTTCGCCGGTGCCGGAGCGCTCAACTACGGGCACAACCACCCCGACCTTAAGGTTCCGTTGCTGGAGTATCTGATGTCCGACCGGGTGGTGCACAGCCTGGACATGAAGACCGTGGCAAAAGCCGAGTTTCTCGAGCGGTTCAGCGAGGTGATCCTCAAACCTCGCGGCCTCGATTACAAAGTCCAGTTCCCCGGCCCGACCGGCACCAACGCCGTGGAGTCAGCGCTCAAATTGGCCCGCAAGGTGACCGGGCGGGAAAGTGTGATCAGCTTCACCAACGCGTTTCACGGCATGACGTTGGGCTCACTGAGCGTCACCGGCAACTCGATGAAGCGCGGCGGTGCCGGCATCCCGCTGGTGCACGCCACCCCGATGCCCTACGACAACTATCTTGACGGCGCCGTCCCCGACTTCATCTGGTTCGAACGGTTGCTGCAGGACAGCGGCAGCGGCCTCAACGAACCGGCCGCGGTGATCGTCGAAACCGTGCAGGGTGAGGGCGGAATCAACGTGGCCCGGTTGGAGTGGCTGCGGGGTCTGGCCGAGCTATGTCAACGCCACGAGCTGCTGTTGATCGTCGACGACGTGCAGATGGGTTGTGGACGCACCGGACCGTTCTTCAGCTTCGAGGCAGCCGACATCGTGCCCGACATCGTCTGCCTGTCCAAATCGATCAGTGGTTATGGACTGCCGATGGCACTGACTCTGTTCCGGCCCGAACTCGACGTCTGGGAACCCGGCGAGCACAACGGCACCTTCCGCGGGCAGAACTCGTCATTCATCACCGCGACCGCAGCACTGAACTTCTGGACCGATAACCGGTTGGAGAAAGCCGTCATCCGCAAGGGTGAGCAGGTCGAGCAGGCGCTGTCCGAGGTAGTCGACCCGTTCGACGGAGTCGAGACCCGCGGGCGGGGACTGATCCGCGGAGTGGCCTTCGACCGTCCTGAGTTGGCCGGCGCGGTGCAAAAGGAAGCGTTCGACCGCGGCCTGTTGTTGGAAACCTCCGGGCCGGAAAGCGAGGTGGTCAAGCTGATGCCGCCGCTGGTCATCGAGGACGACGACCTCAGCCAGGGGCTGAGCATCACCGCTGAATCTATCGAAGCGGTCGCCAAGCGGGAACTAGCCGGCGCCGCGGCCGGGGGCGGTCGATGATTGTCCGCACCCTGGCCGAGATCAAGGGCACCGATCGCGACGTACAGGCGGAAACCTGGAACAGCCAGCGGCTGTTGCTCGCCCGCGACGGGCAGTCCTTCTCGTTGCACGAGACCATTCTGTACGCCGGTACCGAAACCGCCATGTGGTATGCCAACCACGTAGAAGCGGTGTATTGCGTCGGCGGTGAGGGCGAACTGGTGAACGACGAAACCGGCGAAGTCCACCCGCTGAGCGACGGGACCTTGTATCTGCTCGACGGCCACGAACACCACCGGGTCCGGGCCGGCACCGATCTGCGCATGGTGTGTGTGTTTACCCCGCCGGTGACCGGTCAGGAGGTGCACGACGAGACCGGTGCCTACCCTTTGATTACCGAAGAATCAACCGCAACTCACACGAAGACCGCGGAGGCAGCTTCTTGACCGCAACCGTCACCAACCGCTATGACCGCTACCCGACCCGCAGCAAAGTCAAGATCGGGATTGAGCCACGACACGATCCGGTGGTGTGGGCTCCGGATCAGTTCAGCGGCCCGCTCGATCCGCACTCGGTGGACCGGTTCGACGCTGACGGGTTCTTCACCGTCGATGCCCTGGTCGACCCCGATGTGGTCAGCGACCTACGGGCTGAGTTGGACAACCTGCGGACTGACCCGGGATTGGCCCACGACGAGCGGTCGGTGCTCGAGCCCGACAGCCGCGAGATCAGGTCGATCTTCGAGGTACACAAGGTAAGTCCGGCGTTCGGTGCACTCGTCGCCGACCCGCGCTTGGTCGGACCGGTGCGGCAGTTGCTCGGCTCGAACGTGTATGTGCACCAGAGCCGGGTCAATTTCAAACCGGGGTTCAACGGCCAGGAGTTCTACTGGCACTCCGACTTCGAAACCTGGCACGCCGAGGACGGAATGCCGGCGCCGCGCGCGATCAGCGTGTCGCTGGCGCTCACCGAAAATTTGGACTGCAACGGATCGTTGATGATTATGCCCGGCTCGCATCGCTGGTTCGTGTCCTGCCCGGGTGAGACCCCGCCGGATCATTACCGGTCGTCGCTGCGCCGTCAGGAGATCGGCACGCCCGACGACGCCAGCCTGACTTGGCTGGCAAACGAGCGGGGTATTCGAAAAATCACCGGACCGGTTGGGTCGGCGGTGTTTTTCGACAGCAACTGCATGCACGGGTCGAGCAGCAACATCACGCCGTACCCACGCTCGAACGTGTTCATCGTGTACAACAGCGTGGAAAACACACTGGTCGAGCCGTTCGGTGCGGCGGCACCGCGGCCCACTTTCATCGCTAGTCGCACGTTCGATCCGGTGTAAGCAGGCCTATGCGTTGACTCTGCACCGACCACGACAAAGTTCGAGTAGTTCGCGTGGTACGCGCAGGATCAACGAGAAAGCAGGCCCAGAATCCGCTCACCGGTCTGGCTGGTGGACAACCGCTGGTCGCCGCGGGTCGCTAGATGCTGTTCGACAGCTCGATCCACCCGCGCGGCGGCGACGTCTTCGCCCACGTGAGCCAGCAGGAGCGCCACCGACATGATCGCAGCGGTCGGGTCGGCGATCCCCTGGCCGGCGATGTCAGGGGCGCTGCCGTGTACCGGCTCGAACATCGACGGGTTGGTTCGGGTGGCGTCGATGTTGCCGCTGGCCGCCAACCCGATACCGCCGGACACCGCGGCCGCCAGGTCGGTGATGATGTCGCCGAACAGGTTGTCGGTAACGATGACATCGAACCGGCCGGGGTCGGTGACCAGGTAAATGGTGGCAGCGTCGGTGTGGCAATAGGCGATCTCGACGTCCGGGTACTCATCCGCGATCTGTTGCACGGTGCGCCACCACAGGTCGCCGGCGAAGTTCAGCACATTGGTCTTGTGCAGCAGCGTCAGGTGTTTACGCCGCCGCTGGGCCCGGCCGAACGCGTCGCGCACCACCCGGCGCACCCCGTAGGCGGTGTTGACGCTGACTTCGGAGGCGATCTCATGCGGGGTGCCGCCACGCAGGATGCCGCCGGTGCCGGCGTAGGGGCCCTCGGTGCCCTCCCGGACCACCACCAGGTCAATCGTCGGATCGCCGGCAAGCGGGCTGCGCACCCCCGGATATAGCCGGGCGGGCCGCAGGTTGACGTGATGGTCGAGGGCAAAGCGGGCCTTGAGCAGTAGGCCGCGTTCTAGCACCCCGGACGGTACCGAGGGATCACCGATGGCGCCGAGCAGGATCACATCATGGCCACGCAGCTCGTCGAGCACCGAGTCGGGCAGCACTTCGCCGGTAGCGTGATAGCGCCGCGCTCCAAGGTCATAATGGGTCTTTTCGATGCCGGGCAGTACCGCATCGAGCACTTTGACCGCTTCGGCGGTGACTTCTGGACCGATGCCGTCACCCGGAATGACCGCGAGTCTCAACAGCGCCGCTCCTCTCCCCCGCGAGCGCGCTTGTCGCCGCCGCGATTCACGACAAATCGACCACCTCGAGCTTGTTCGCACCAACGGCGGCAGCGATCTTCGAACGCACGTCGTCAGGCACACCTTGATCCAGCCGCAGCAGGATCGTCGCGTTCGGACCGGTCACATCCTCGGAGAGTTGCGCGGCCTGAATATTGATTCCGGCGGCACCCAGCAGCGTGCCGATCTTGCCCAGTGCGCCCGGCTGGTCGTCGTAATTGATGACCAGGTTCATGCCCTCGGCGCGCATATCGAAGTGGCGGCCATTTATGCCGACGATTTTTTCCACTTCCTGCGGCCCGGACAGGGTCCCGGCCACGGTGACAACCGCGCCGTCTGCCCCGACCGCATTGACCTCGACGAGGCTACGGTGGTTCGGACTCTCGGTGGCGGTGCTGAGATCGCTGGTCACACCCCGTTCGTCGGCTAACGCCGGTGCGTTGACGAACGTCACCGGACCTTCGATGATGGCCGAGAACAGCCCGCGCAGAGCCGAAAGACGCAGCACCTCAACATCTTCGGATGCCAGCTCACCGCGGACCTGCACCGACAACGACACCGGCAGTTCGTCGGAGAGCACCCCGGCCAGTACGCCGAGTTTGCGCACCAGATCCAGCCACGGCACCACTTCCTCGCCGACCGCACCGCCGGCGACGTTGACCGCGTTGGGAACGAAATCGCCAGCCAGCGCCAGCTTCACGCTTTCGGCAACGTCGGTTCCGGCCCGCTCCTGCGCCTCCACGGTGGAGGCGCCCAAGTGCGGCGTGGCGACCACCTGGGGTAGGTCAAACAGCGGCGAATCGGTGCACGGTTCGCTGGCGAACACGTCGACTCCGGCGGCCCGCACATGCCCGCTGGTGAGCGCATCGGCCAGCGCAGCCTCATCGATCAACCCGCCGCGCGCCGCGTTGACGATGATGACGCCTGGCTTGGTCTTGGCCAGGGCTTCTTTGCCGATCAGGCCGGCAGTCTCCGGGGTTTTGGGCAAGTGCACCGAGATAAAGTCGGCGCGAGCGAGCAATTCGTCCAGCGTGAGCAGTTCGATGCCCAACTGGGCGGCCAAAGCGGGCGATACGTAGGGGTCGTAGGCGACCAACTCGGCGCCGAATGCCGCCAGCCGCTGAGCGACCAACTGGCCGATCCGTCCCAGCCCGACCACACCGACCGTCTTGCCGTAGATCTCAGTGCCGCTGAATGCTGATCTTTTCCACTCGTGGGCGTGCAACGAGGCGGCCGCCGGGGGAATCTGGCGAGCGGCGGCGAGCATGAGGGCTATCGCTTGCTCGGCAGCGCTGTGGATG
>CAZPZQ010000144.1:0-8564 GCA_964590745.1 uncultured Mycobacterium sp.
CCAGCGCCGATGATACTACCCACCCGGGTGGAAAAGTAGGACACCGCCGAACACAATTTATAGGCCTGTGCCCCCCAATTCATTTGGGGGGCACAGGGCTTTATCGCCCCCGCACGTCAGCGCAATTGCTTCAAATGTGTCAGGACGGTATTAGATTCTGGAAATCGGCGCTGATACTGGCAGCCGCCAGCGCGATGACCAAGTATTCGAAGCCGGCGGCGACGCTGCCCAACCCGAAGAACCCCGCGATGGGCAGTCCGATCGCGTCCACCGGGTCGCCGGCTGCGAGTTCATTGACGAACACGTTAGCGGCATATGCCGGTGCCGTGGTCAACAGGGCATTGAGGAGATCTGCGGTGGGCAGCAGCGTGGCATAAGCCGTCGCGGCGGCACTGGTGAGCGTATTGATGATGTCGGTGAAGCTGGGCAGGGCATCCACGGCGCCGCCCACACCGTCGCCGGTCGCCTGCGTCATCTCAGGCCACGACAACGAACCCAGGTCGGCAATGAAGTCCTGGACACCTTTCTGCGCTCCACCAGCCAGCGCGGCAAGCACATCCCCCCAGTTGAGATCGGCCGGGAACAGCTCGAACGGAGTCGGCACATTCGCCGGCCCGTCGTCCCAGCCCTCGGTGATGCTGCCGTAGCCCAGGTTGACCAAGACCCGCATGTCGGGTTCTAGCAGGTCGTAGAGCGGTTGGCCGATCACCGGCACCGATTGAAGCGGCGCCAACAATGGCAGCGTTTCGGACGGAATCATGAAGTACTGGGTATGGCCGGTGTAGTCGTCGGTCACCGGCAACGGGATGGCCGAAGCCAGCTGTGTGTCGGTGAGCTCTGGATAGATGGTGTGCTCATACTGGATGCCCAGAACGGCATTGAGGTCGGACAGCAGATTGATCGGGTAGCGCGGGAAGTCGGCGTAACCGTCGTATTCCAGCGTGTAGACGGCGGTATGCCACGGGGTGTCGGTCGGCGTCGCGCCGTTGAACGTTATCCCCAGGCTCGGGATAGTCGGATAGGTCGTCAAGACGGGCAAGTCGAAGCGCTCCATCATGCCGCCGTCCGGATTGTTCGGGTCACCGAGCAGCACGAAGGACAGTTGGTCCGCGGTCGGTCGGTCGTTCACCGGCAAGGCCAGCAGATCCCGCATCACCAGCGTGGAAATGGTGGCGCTTTGTGAGTAGCCAAGTACCACCAGGTTGTTTCCGTTGGCGATTTGGTTCGTGATCGTGCTGTCCAGAATGGTGACCCCCTGCGCCAGCGACGGGTCCAACTCCAAGCTCTTGACGCCACTGTTGGGGTAGAGGCCCTCCGGCGTGAATAGCGGGTTGATGGCGTCCACCGGAAACTGCGGTTGACGGTCGAAAAACGGCGGCACGGGGTCGATGAAGCGGTCGCTGACGGCGGCCAGGTAGCTGGGCGGAGGTATCGGCAGCCCGCTGCCACCCATGATCCATGACTCGGTGTCGAGCAGCTTCGGATCGGTGATCACGGTATTCCCCGCGGCCGTCGACACCGGACTGATGCTGAGCGGGAAGCTCAGCGCTACGACGCCGATGACCGCCAGCCACCTGGCAGCCGGGCTGAAAGGCGCACGATCGGTCATAACGCCCTCCCGAAAACTCATGGCCACCGCCGCTATGGCTGGCAGGGTCATCCCACAGTCAGCACACGAGGGCCATGCCGGATGATCCATCAGAACGAGAACGCTGCCCACTTGTCAAGGGTCGCAGCCCTGGCCGCCCGTGTCGGTCATCAGCCGTCCCTAATCGAACAATGTAAAATCCGATGCCGCGCTTCGTGTTTCCAGGTCGAGCAGTGCACGTTTCCGGTCGAGTCCGCCGCCGTATCCGGTCAGACTGCCGGTGCTGCCGATCACCCGGTGGCACGGCACGATGATGGAGATCGGGTTCCGGCCGTTGGCCAACCCCACCGCACGGGCTGCCGAGGGCGCGCCGATCTGCGCTGCGATCTGACCGTAAGAGCGCGTCGTGCCGTACGGGATGGTCAGCAGGGCAGCCCACACCCGTCGCTGAAAGTCGGTACCGATCAGGTTCAGATCAAGCTCGAATTCCGTTCGGCTGCCAGCGAAGTAGGCGCCGAGCTGCTCGACCGCCGCGGCGAAGGCGGTTTCGTCGCGGTGCCAATCGGAGCTGTCTGGTGCGTGCGCGTGGTCGGTCATCAACAAGTGGGTCAACGTGCCGTCGCAGCCGGCCAGGGTTAGCGGACCGATCGGACTGTCGATGATGCGATAGCAGGTCATGCAACCTCCATGGGGGGCCATTCGTTGACGGCGTGATCGAGGATGGTCCATAGGTGCTGGGTGGCATACGAGCGCCACGGACGCCACCGCGCGGCGTGTTCACTTAGGGCCCGTCGGCCCGTCGGCAATCCCAGCTGTTCTGCTGCGGATTGGACGCCGAGATCGGTCACCGGGAACGCATCGGGGTCGCCGAGACCCCGCATGGCGATCACCTCGGCCGTCCAGCCGCCGATCCCAGGCACCTGCAACAACTGCTGGCGGGCACGATCCCAGTCGGTGCCGGGATCGAGCACGATGCTGCCGTCAGCCAGCGCGCCGACCAAGGCGGTCAGCGTTCGCTGGCGCGACCGGGGCATGGCCAGATGAGCGGGATCAATATCGGCAAGTTCTTCCACCGACGGAAAAGTGTGGGTCAGTGACCCGCCGTCATCAACGATTGGCTGCCCGTACCGAGTGACCAGTCTGCCCAGGTGGGTTCGGGCTGCTTTGGTGGACACTTGCTGACTGAGCACGACACGCACGGCCAGTTCGGCTTCATCGACGGTGCGGGGGATGCGTTGGCCGGGCGCTTTGCCCACCACCGGGCCCAGATCGGGATCGGCACCGAGCGTCTCGATCACCGCCTCAGGATCGGCGTCTAGGTCGAGTAGTCGGCGGCACCGGACAGTCGCGGTGGCCAAGTCGCGGAGGTCGTCAAGCGTGAGCACGCACCTGACATGGTCGGCCGCCGGAATCAAACTGACGACGCCGTTGCCCCGCCCCAACCGGAGTGTCCGCCGGTACGCGCCGTCTCGCACCTCTTCGCAACCGGGCACCGTAGTCGCCGCGAGATGTCCGAATACACCGCCGTAGGCGAACGGCGTCCGCACCGGCAACCGCAGCGACAATGTGCCCGGGCTGCGGGCACTGTTATCCTGCCGAGCCAGCGAGTTGGCGCCGCGATCGGCCTGAACGCGCTTGCGCAACGCCGTCGGGGTGGTGCCGCACACGGCGTGCACGGTGTCGTTGAACTGCCGGATGCTGGTAAACCCGGCCGCGAACGCGACATCGCTGAACGGCAGCTGTGTGGTTTCAATTAATGTCCGTGCCGTCTGCGCGCGTTGGGCACGCGCTAACGCCAGCGGACCGGCACCGACCTCTGCCCGCAGCAGCCGCTGCAGTTGCCGGGAAGAGTAACCGAGGCGCTCGGCCAGTCCGCCAACACCTTCGCGGTCCACCGTGCCGTCCGCGATGAGCCGCATAGCTCGGGCCGCTACGTCGTCACGCACATTCCATTCCGGAGAACCCGCAGAAGCGTCCGGACGGCAGCGCTTGCAGGCCCGGAAGCCAGCAAGCTGTGCGGCCGCGGCGGTAGGGAAGAAGCGCACGTTGCCCGGCAAGGGCGGACGCACCGGGCAGCTGGGCCGACAATAGACCCCGGTGGTCGACACCGCGGTGACAAACCAACCGTCGAACCGGGCGTCCTTGGACTGAACGGCGCGGTAGCACCGCTCGAAGTCTTCGTGCACGCTTGCCACGATGGCACGCCGGAGCCGACAAAACTAGCGGAAAAACGACAGGGCGAGCGAGGCAGTTGGCATCGGCCCGCCCGACCGTCGGCTGACCGGGTTACCATCTGGGCGTGGCACCGCTGGTGCAGCGGTATCTGGATCAGATCCTTTCGGAGCATGCCTCGGTGGACGACGGTGTGCTGGCCAGCTATATCCCCGAACTGGTCGAGGTCGATCCCGGTGGCTTCGGACTGTCGCTGTCTGCTGCCGACGGGCACGTCTACGAATCTGGAGATGCCGACCGCCCGTTCACGATTCAGTCGATATCCAAGCCGTTCACCTATGCGTTGGCGCTCGACCAGTTGGGCGAGTCGGCCGTCGACGCCAGGATCGGCGTCGAGCCGTCCGGTGAGGCATTCAATGAGATCAGCGTGGACCACACCACCAACGCCCCGAAGAACCCGATGATCAATGCCGGTGCCATCGTGGCATGTTCACTCATCCCGGGAAAGTCGGCGGACGACCGGTTCGGGCTCATTCGCGACTTTTATTCGGACTGTGCCGGGCGCGAGTTGGACCTCGACGACGACGTCTACCGCTCGGAGCGGGCCCACGGCAGCCGCAACCGTGGAATTGCCTACCTGCTGGACAGTTTCGGTGTGCTGGACATCGACCCCGACGAGGTGCTGGACGTCTACTTTCGACAGTGCTCGCTCAAGGTCACCAGCACCGACTTGGCTCGAATGGCGGCGACGCTGGCGCGCGGCGGCCACAATCCGTTGACCGGTCAGCAAGTGACCGGCTCGCTGGTGGTGCGGCGCACCCTATCGGTGATGGTTACCTGCGGCATGTACGACGCCGCCGGCGACTGGGTCAGTGCAGTGGGCATGCCGGCCAAAAGCGGGGTAGCCGGAGGTATCGTCGCGGTGTTGCCGGGCCGGCTGGGCATCGGGGTTTATTCGCCGCTGGTAGACGTCAAGGGACACAGCGTGCGCGGAGTCCGGGTGTGCCGCAGCCTTTCTCAACGGCTCGGGCTACATTTTCTCACTGTCACAACCGAAGGGCAGGCGGCCATCAGGTCGGTCTACACTCCGCGCTTCGGAGTGCGGGTTTATGAAGTGCACGGCGATCTGCTCTTCGCCGGTGCCGAACAGGTGATTCGCACTGTCACCCGCGACGGCACCGAACTCGACGCCGTTATCCTCGACGTTTCCCGGCTGCGCACGCTGAACGACCCGGCGCGTCGGCTGCTTGCCGATCTGGACAACGAGTTGCAGTCAGCCGGTAAGCGCGGCTTCCTCGTCGATCCCGCAGGGGCGGTGGTCCGCAGCCAACCGCCCCGCGGTACGTCGACGTTCAACACCGTCGCAGAAGCGCTTGTTGCGGCCGAAAGCTGGGTGCGGGAGAATCGGTCGTATTAGCTGACGGCTAAACCGGGGTGGCCAGCACGGTCGGACGATCGTACCCGCGCAGCGTCACAGTCTCGCCGAACGACCAGCGAGACCGCTCACTTTGACCGGCCGCATCGACCGCCTCACCCGAGGCCAACAGCTGAACCGCGTGGGTTTTGGCCAGTTCGCACAGCCGGGCGGCCTCGTTGACCGGTTCGCCGATGACGGTGTACTCGAAGCGCTCCTTGGCGCCGATGTTGCCAGCCACCACCCAGCCGGCCGCCACCCCGATGCCCGCCTGCCAGTCCGGCACTGCGCTGGGCAACCGTTCGTGGATGGCCCGCGCAGCGGCCAGTGCGGCGTCTTCGGGACGGTCGAGGTGGTTCGGCGCACCGAACACGGCCAGCGCGGCGTCGCCCTCGAACTTGTTGACCAGGCCGTGGTGGCGGTCCACTTCATCGACGATCACCGCAAAAAATTGGTTCAGCAACTGCACCACCTCGGTGGCGGGCCTATGCGTCACCGCTGGTGTGGAACCGACGATGTCGATGAAAACGACGGCGACGTAACGCTCTTCGCCGCCCAGTTCGAGCCCTTCGCGTTCTGCGGCTGCGGCGACGTCGCGGCCAACGTGGCGACCGAACAGATCTCGGACCCGTTCCCGTTCGCGCAGTCCGGCGACCATCGCGTTGAAACCACGTTGCAGTTCACCGAGTTCGGTACCGTCGAACACCACCATGCTGGTGTTCAGATCACCCTCTTCCACTCGTCGGAGTGCAGCACGGACCACCCGGATCGGAGCGGCGGTCAGCCAGGACAGAATCCACATCAGCACGAAGCCGAATACCAGGGTGCCGACGGACATGATCAACACCGCCATCCCGAACTGCATCATCGTCATGTTCCGCAGTGTCACGGCGAAGAGCGCGGTCAGTGCAATCCCGATCATCGGCACACCTGAACTCAGCAGCCACACCGTCATGGTGCGGCCCATGATGCCCGGAGCGAACCTGCGTGGCGGCGGTCCGGCCTCGAGTGCCTGGGCGGCCACGGGCCGCAGGGCGAACTCGGTGAAGAGATAACACGAGGTGGCGACCAAAACACCGCAGAAACTCACCGAGAACACGATTTTCGGGATGAACATGGGGTTGGCGAGGCCATAGAGAGTGGTCAATAGTGCGGCTCCGAGTACCCACCAAACCAAGTGAGCAACCGCCACTCGCAACGGCGCCAGGAATGTGTGGCGTTCATCGGCGGCACCGGGTGGACGTCCCTCGATCGCCCAACGAAGGTTTGTCATCATCCGCCGGGTGGTCCATGAGATACCGAAGGCGAACGCGATGACAACATAGGCCGGGGCAACCCCGAAGGTGGCCCATCGCGGGGCGTCGGCGAAAATGCTCGGCGTCGGCAGCACGACGGTGACCAACAATGCCGCAACGCCAACGCCGATCAGGTTGGTGCCCATCAGAAACCCGGTCAAGATGATCTGGATTCGTAGCCGGCGGCGGTGCGGAGCTTCTGTCACCCGACCCAGCAACCAGGAACCATAGGCGGGCGTCTCGGGCAGCCGACCGGTTTGTCGGGTCACCGCCTCGAGCAGCCGGCCCAGGCGTTGCGCCGTGGTGGTCTTGGCCGTCATCGTGGCGCCAGCCTAATTTGTCTGCACCGGTGCGCCTAAGGTGGACCGGGTGCGCCTCGTGATCGCCCAGTGCACCGTCGACTACATCGGCCGGCTCACCGCGCACCTGCCGTCGGCGCGTCGACTGCTGTTGATCAAATCCGACGGATCGATCAGCGTGCACGCCGATGACCGCGCCTACAAGCCGTTGAACTGGATGAGCCCGCCATGTCGGCTGACCGAAGAGGTCGACGGTCCGTATCCGGTGTGGGTGGTGCAGAACAAGACCGGTGATCAGTTACGCATCCGAATCGAAAGCATTGAACACGATTCCAGCCATGAACTCGGCGTGGACCCCGGGTTGGTCAAAGACGGTGTGGAAGCGCATCTGCAGGCACTACTTGCCGAGCACGTCGAACTGCTCGGTGCCGGCTACTCGCTGGTGCGACGGGAGTACATGACCGCAATCGGGCCGGTGGACCTGTTGTGCCGCGACGATCACGGTCGTTCGGTCGCGGTCGAGGTCAAGCGCCGCGGTGAGATCGACGGTGTTGAGCAGCTCACTCGCTACCTGGAACTGCTCAACCGGGACAGCGTGTTGGCGCCGGTGACCGGGATCTTTGCTGCCCAGCAGATCAAACCGCAAGCCCGAACTCTGGCTGTCGACCGTGGTATCCGGTGCGTGACACTGGATTACGACGCGATGCGCGGCATGGACAGCGACGAATACCGATTGTTCTGAAGTTCTCCTGAAGTTGCGCAATTAAGCTGAGTCGATGGCCCGCCGCCGCGCAGCACCCCGCCACCGACAGCAGTCGCCGGTTGTGCCGGCCACCCCGGCCCGGGTGGAAACCGGACCCGACGGCTACGCTTATGAAATTCGGCCGATTGCCGGCGCCCGAGCGGTCAAGACGTACCGCTGTCCGGGTTGTGACCACGAGATCCGCGCCGGCGTTCCGCACGTGGTGGTGTGGCCGGTTGACCACGGGCCGACCGGACTGGCGGACCGGCGGCACTGGCACACAGCGTGTTGGGCCAGTCGGGCTACTCGCGCTCCGACCCGGCGACGGACCTGACGCAGGACTGCGGCCCCGCTACGAGCGCTCCGATGCGGGCTCCACCAACTCAATCAATACCCCGCCGGTGTCTTTGGGGTGGATGAAGTTGATTCGGGAATCGGCGCTGCCGCGCTGCGGTGTGTCGTAGAGCAGCCGGATGCCCTGCTGGTGTAATCGCTCGGACAGGGTATCGATATCGCTGACTCGGTAGGCCAGTTGTTGTAGGCCCGGGCCGCGCTTGTCCAAGAACTTCGCGATCGTCGATGACTCGTCGATCGGCGCCATGAGCTGCAGTTGGGCGCTCGAAACCGGGGCGCCGCGTACGGCCAACATCGCTTCTACGACGCCCTGGTCCTCATTGACCTCTTCGGCGAGCACGATCATGCCCAGATGGTCGTGATACCACTTCTTGGCGGCGTCCAGATCGGGCACCGCGACACCGACGTGGTCGATGGCAGTCACCAACGCGCTGGCCAGGATCGGTCGCGCATCGAGGTCGGCATCGACGTGGTCGGTCGTCACGGTTCCTCCTTGTCGCTTCGCTCCACGTCGTCGCTGACGCGCGCTATAACGCAACGGTAACCTGATGGCAAAGATTGCGCTTTGCCGATCGGCAAAACGGCCGGCCACACCCGTCCGGGAGGTAAGTCATGACGACATCGGTGATCGTTGCTGGGGCCCGCACCCCGATCGGCAAACGGATGGGTTCGCTGAAGGATGTTTCCGCCAGCGACTTGG
>CAZPZQ010000145.1:0-8543 GCA_964590745.1 uncultured Mycobacterium sp.
CACCAGCCGGGCGGCCTGCGGGTCGAGTTGCTGGGCGTCGTCGACCAGCAGCAGCCGGAGTCGGGCGTGCTCGTCGGTCAGCAGGCCTGGATCGGCCGCGAAGGCGTCCAGCGCAGCGCCGACCAGCTCGGCGGCCCCCAACGCCGGCACGGTCGCCTGTGGGGCCGCCCGCCCGGCCGCGGCGCGCAGCAACATCACCTGCTCATACTGTTGCGCGAACCGCCCGGCGGCCGTCCACTCCGGGCGGTCGCACCGCCGGCCCAAGGCGGCGAGCTGAGCCGGACTGACGCCCCGTTCGGCGCAGCGGGCCAGCAGGTTGCGCAGTTCGGTGGCGAAGCCGGTGCTGCTCAGAGCGGCCCGTAGCGGCGGCGGCCAGGCATCGACGCGGTCGCCGTCCAGCAACTCCCGGACGACGCCGTCCTGCTCGGCGCCGGTGACCAGGCGCGGCGGCGGATCGCCGGCTCGCTGCGCGGCCAGTCGCAGCACCGCGAACGCGTAGCTGTGCACGGTGCGGATCAGTGGTTCGCGGATCGTCACCGGCAGCTCCGCGCCGGCCCTGCTGGCCACAGCCAGCAGTGCGGTGGTCAGCGCACCGCGAACTCGGGTGTCGACCCGGCCCGCGCCGGTCAGCAGCAACACCGATTGCGGCTCGACGCCCGCGGCGATGTGAGCCGCCGCTGCATCGATCAGCAGACTGCTCTTACCGGTGCCCGGGCCGCCCCGCACTCGCAGCAGGCCACGCGCTGCCGGGTCGAGAGCGGCGCGTGCGTCGTGACTCCAGCCTCGCGCCATGCCTGGATGACAGCACGGACGTCTGACAAACCACGCTCTGCGAAAACGTCGGCACCGTGATCAGCACGGTCGCCAATGCACCGGGCCCACCCACAGCGGCGGTGCATCCTGGGCGGAACGTATCCGATTGACTTTCACCCGGATCGGGGCGGACTCGATCCGGGATGCGCGCATACTGCGGTCGTACTCGGCGCGGCGGCGCGGGTCACGCAACAGCGCGTAGGCCGCCAAGATCTCATGCACCCGCTCGTCGGCGTCGGCATCCGCCTTTGCCCGGATGTCGGGGTGGTGGGTGCGCAGTTGGCGGCGGTAAGCGCGGGTGATCTCCTTCGGCGTAGCGGTCGGCGCCACCCCGAGGGTTGCGTACGGATCAGTCATCGGGCAGCACACCGTCTTCCGCCGCTTGATGGATGGATATGCCCAATCTATACCCACGCCTGGCACGATCAATGGCGTGACCAATCTGCATGTGCACCGTTACGGGCCGATCGGTCCGGTGCGACTGCTGGCGATCCACGGGCTGACCGGGCACGGTCGGCGCTGGCAGCGGCTCGCCGAGGACCACCTGTCCGACATCACCGTGGCCGCACCGGATCTGCTCGGCCATGGGCGGTCATCGTGGGCGGCTCCGTGGACCATCGATGCCAATGTCGCCGCGCTGGCCGCGCTGCTGAGCACCGCCGCCGCGGGCCCGATACCGGTCATCGGGCATTCCTTCGGCGCCGCGGTCGCGCTGCATCTGGCCGCGACGCACCCGCACCTGGTCAGCTCGCTGGTACTGCTCGACCCGGCGATCGGCCTGGATGGGTGCCAGATGCGGGATATCGCCGACGCGATGCTGGCCTCGCCCGACTATCCCGACCGCGCTGAAGCTCGGGCCGAGAAGGCGACCGGCGCCTGGGCCGATGTGGACCCGGCGCTGTTGGACGCCGAACTCGACGAGCATCTGATGGTGTTGCCGAATGGACGCTACGGCTGGCGGATCAGCCTGCCCGCGATGATGTCCTACTGGAGCGAACTGGCCCGCGAGGTCGTGGTGCCGGCCGCTGACACCACCACAACGTTGATCCGGGCCACCGCCACCTCGCCGCCTTACGTCAGCGATGAGCTGATCGCCGCGCTGGACGCCCGGCTGGGGGTGCGGTTTCGGCTGGTGGACCTGGACTGCCGACACATGGTTGCGCAGGCCCGGCCGGCTGAAGTCGCCGCCGCGATCCACGGCCGGTTAACCGCACACTGATCATGGCGCCGGTTACCGACGAGAAGGTCGAGCGGGTGCGTGCCCTGATCGCCGCCATCCCGCCGGGTCAGGTCACCACTTACGGCGACATCGCCGCCGCGGCAGGGCTTTCCAGCCCACGTACGGTGGGCTGGATCCTGCGGACCGACGGAGCCGACCTGCCCTGGCACCGGGTCATCCGGGCGTCCGGGCGGCCGGTGCCGCACCTGCACACCGAACAGTTGGAGCGGCTACGCGCCGAAGGAGTGCTGGCGGTTGACGGCCGGGTAGATCTGGCCGCGGTGCGGCACCGGTTCTAACGGCCTGTTCCGCACCGGCGGGCGGCCTACAGTGCCAACCGGACCAACGCGGCGGTGCGGACCAAGCCGGGGAAGGCATCGGCGGTCGACCGTGGATGTAGCACATGGACGGCCAGCCGGAAAATCAACGCGCGCAGCAGCATCTGCGGCCACTCCGGCAACGCGCTCCAGCGTTCAATCAGCCCGTCGTCGGCGTCACCCCATGACAGCGCATCCACCACCACCACGCCGGACGCCCACGATGCGGGACGCCAGTACGGGGTGATGTCGGTGATGCCGGGCGCCGCGGCGCCAGCGAAAAGCACTGTGCCGTAAAGGTCTCCGTGCACCAGCTGACTTGTGCTCTTGGTCGGTTTACGCAGCTTAGCCAACTGTTGGATCAGGTCGACTGAACGTTGGGCGTCCGGCGATCCCGGGGCTATCCGGGTTCCCGGCTGCACCGACTTGAACGGCTGGTCCTCCCAGGCGGCGCGGTCAGCGGCGATGAAGACGTCAACTTCGGCCCACGGCGCCGTCGGCGGCTGGGTGAGAAACCGGGGGCGTTCCAGCTTCCCGGTGGCTTCATGCAGGCGAACCGCTGCCGACACCACCTCGTCGTGGCGGGGCTCCGGGGTGCCGGCGACAAAGGTGTCGGCCCGCCATCCGGCAACCACGTAGCGTCCGTCGGTGGAGCGCACCGGGCGGGCCAGCCGGATGCCGTCGACGAACAGTGTTTCGCGCACTTTCGCCGACCAGGCGGCGCGCGCGTGGTCGGCCACCATCGACAGCACCACTTCGCCGCACTTCCAGCCGCCTTCCCAGCCAGCGCCCAGCGGTACGGGGTGCACACCGCGCAAACCGAACGCCGTGAGCACATGCTCGGGCGGTGGCTCGGCGGTCACACCGTCAGCGTAACTGCGGTGATCGCAAGCGCGGCGGAGCCGGGCACGGCGGGTCACCGCTACGCAGCAGCCGACCGCCGAAAATGGATCAGTACATCACCATGTCGGGCTGCATCTGCTTGGCCCACGCCACAATTCCACCCTGCAGGTGGACCGCATCGGAAAAACCGGCTTTCTTCAGGGTGGCCAGCGCCTCGGCCGACCGCACGCCGGTCTTGCAGTACAGCACCGACATCCGATCGTGGGGGAGCTGGCCTAGGCCCTCGCCGGAGTTGATCGAAGACTGCGGAATCAACTGGGCGCCTTCGATGTGGTTGATGTCGAACTCCACCGGTTCCCGGACGTCGATCAAGGCGAGTTGCTGACCGGAGTCCAACAACTCGCGCAGCTCGCGCGGTGTGATGGTGGCGTCAGCGGCGGCGTCGGCCGCTGCATCGGAGACCACGCCGCAGAACTCCTCGTAATCAATGAGTTCGGTGATCTTCGGGGTAGCCGGATCCTTGCGGATCCGGATGGTCCGATAGCTCATCTCCAGTGCGTCATACACCAGTAGCCGACCCAACAGCGGTTCGCCTATCCCGGTGATCAGTTTGATCGCCTCGGTGCCCATCACCGATCCCATGGAGGCGCACAGGATGCCCAGCACACCACCCTCGGCGCAGGACGGCACCATGCCCGGCGGTGGCGGTTCGGGGTACAGGTCGCGGTAGTTCAGCCCGAGCCCATCGGGCGCATCCTCCCAGAACACCGAGGCCTGGCCTTCGAACCGATAGATCGAGCCCCACACGTATGGTTTCTGCGCCAGCACGGCGGCATCGTTGACCAGATAACGGGTGGCGAAGTTGTCGGTGCCGTCCAGGATCAGGTCGTATTGACTGAACAGGTCCACCGCGTTGTCCGGTGTCAGCCGCATGTCATGCAGTCGCACCGTCACCAGCGGGTTGATCGCGGCGATCGAGTCGCGTGCTGACTGGGTCTTGAGCCGGCCGATGTCCGACACACCATGGATGACCTGGCGCTGCAGATTGGATTCGTCGACCACGTCGAAGTCGATGATGCCCAGGGTGCCGACTCCTGCGGCGGCCAGGTACAGCAACGCTGGCGCGCCCAGTCCCCCGGCGCCGATCACCAGCACCCGAGCGTTTTTCAGCCGCTTCTGCCCGCTGACGCCGACTTCCGGAATGATCAGGTGGCGGCTATAGCGGGCCACTTCGTCTCTGGTCAGTTCGGCTGCGGGCGCAACCAGAGGTGGCAAAGATGGCGAAGGTCCAGACACCGGCAATCTCCTAAAAATCTCCCGCTCTAACCATCACAGCAGTCGCCTGGGTCAACGACAAACCGTGGACGAACCTTCCCCGACGCGGTCCGATCAGGGGATGGGATACGGCCAGGGGTTGAACCGACAGGTCTTGCCGTCGGGCTTGACCCAATCGGGGTCGAACTTCGCCGCATCATCGTTGGAGGTGCCGAAAGTCTGCTGCATCATCACCGGAGCCAGACTGTCCGCTTTGTCACACGGCTCGTGGCGCTGGTAGCCGATGGCATGGCCAACCTCGTGGTTGATCAGGTACTGCCGGTACGAACCGACATCGCCTTGGAACGGGACCGCGCCGCGGACCCATCGTGCCTCGTTGACGAAAACCCGCGGTTGGGCGTCCGGCCCGTAGGACGGGTTGTAGCAGGACGCTTCCAATGGGATCTCGTAGCCGCAGCCTTCCCGGATTGTCATCGGTGAGGTCAGGGAAATGCGAAAATCGGGGGTAATCCGGTCCGTTCCGTCGACCCGGATGAACGCGAATTGTGGGTTGTGCGTCCACCCTTTGGGGTTGTCCAGCGTCTGGTCGACCATCCGGGCGAACGCCTCGTCGCCGCCGAAGGCCGCCGCATCGATACCGTTTTCGATCTCCACGGTGTAGGCGAACACCTTGGCGGTGCCTTGACCGACCTCGGCCCCGCTACCTGGGATGACACGCCAGGTTGCGGTGCCGGCCTCGGTGAACGGCCCGCCGTCGGGCAGCATTCCGGTGGGCAGGTTGACGTCGAATTCGGTCAGGCCGCGCGGCGGTGCGCCGATGATCGCGGTACCCGCCGATCCGATCGTCGGTGGTCCTTGCACCGGCTCCTCCGAGGCGGGCGCGGATACCCCGGTTCCGGTGACCGTCTGGTACACCACCACGGCGGTGAGCGCCACCAGCACCGGCAGCGCATAGGCACGCCAACCGTAGGTGGACACGAACCGGCCCAGCGAGCTTTGTTTGCGCCAACGGCGGTGGGTGTCACGGTTCGAACGGGGCCGACCGGTGCCGGCCAGTGGGTCACGCTGCGCGCGCAGCGGCTCACGCCACTGGTCGCGAAGCAGCGGCACCCGGCTGCCGCCGTGCCACCCCGGCTCGTAGCTCACTGCCACAGAATGGCACAACCGCCGCTAGCTGGGACTCTTCGGCACGCCCGACGCCGCGGTCGGGCGTTTTGCCGATCCGGCAAGCCGCCGGGACGGGCGCGGTGACCGAGCCGACGCCGACACCGGTAGTAGTGTCGTTGCGACGCACCGATGCGGCATCGGCGACGGCCCGGCGGCGCGGACAGAACTGGATTGAGGACGCGATGAGCAAACTGACCGACGCGGACGAGCGGGCTAAACCGGGCGACCGCGACCGAGACGGTGCCGGTCTGCCGGCGGTCACCCATCGGCGGGGTAACCGGCTGCCCCGAGGCGAACGGCGCGGCCAACTGCTGGTCGCCGCCAGTGATGTTTTCGTCGATCACGGCTACCATGCAGCCGGCATGGACGAAATTGCCGAGCGGGCCGGAGTCAGCAAACCAATTCTGTACCAACACTTCTCATCGAAGCTTGAACTGTACCTGGCGGTGCTGGAGCGGCATGTGGAGAACCTGGTCTCCAGCGTGCGGCAGGCGTTGCGCACCACCACCGACAACCGGCGGCGGCTGCGGGCAGCCGTTCAAGCATTCTTCGACTTCATCGAGCATGACGGTCAGGGCTACCGGCTGATCTTCGAAAACGACAACGTCGCGCAGCCGCAGGTCGCTGCGCAGGTGCGGGTGGCTACCGAATCCTGCATCGACGCGGTGTTCGATCTGATCAGCCGCGACTCCGGTCTCGACCCGCATCGAGCCCGGATGATCGCAGTCGGCCTGGTGGGCATCAGCGTCGACTGCGCTCGGTACTGGCTGGGCAGTGATCGGCCGATTTCCAAAGAAGAAGCTGTCGACGGCACGGTGCAGTTCGCGTGGGGCGGTCTGTCCCACGTTCCGCTCAACCGGTAACAGTGTTATCGCGGAATACCGAAACCGACCCGGCGGCTATCGGCAACACCGATTTCCACATAACTGATCTTGCTGGTCTGCACCAGGAAACGCCGACCCTTCTCGTCTTTCAACGACAGCACCTCCCGGCCGTTGACCAGCGCGGCGGTGACCAGTTCCTCGATCTCATCGGGTGTCTGTGCGCTGGTGAAAACCAGTTCGCGCGCGCTATCGGTGACCCCGATCTTGATCTCCACACCGGCCCCTTCCATCGTCGTTGGTCTCAGCAAGCAGGCTAGTAGAAGCCCCCGGCGCAAACCCGGCCAGCGGCCGCGCCGACACCGCTACGCCAGGCCGAGTTCCCGCATGCGTTCATCGTGGGTGTGCTGTACCCGCTCGAAGAAGCCGGCCAGATGCGTCAAACCCGCGGTTCCGGACATGACCAGGTCCACCAGTTCGTCGTGATCGGCCAGGACGTACTGGGCTTGGGTGATCGCTTCGCCGAGCAGGCGGCGCGCCCACAACGCCAACCGGCTGCGCTGCTTGGCGCTGGAGGTGACGGCGGCGCGCACCTCGGCGACGACGAACTGGGAATGCTTGGTCTCGGCCAGCACCGCCCGGATCACGCCGGCCACATCGTCCGGCAGGCCGTCGGCGATCTCCAGGTAGAAGTCGGCGGCCAGCGCGTCGCCAATATACGTTTTGACCAGGGCTTCCAACCAGGTGCTGGGGGTGGTCAACCGGTGATAGTCATCGAGCGCCGAGGCGTACTTCGATATCGCCGAGAGGACGTCGACCCCGCGCCGTTCCAGTGCGTCACGCAGCAGGTCGTAATGTCCCATTTCAGCGGCGGCCATGCTGGCCATCGAGATCCGTCCGCGCAAATCGGGTGCCATTCGCGCCTCGTCGGCGAGTCGGTAGAACGCTGCCACCTCACCGTAAGCGAGCAGGGCGAACAGCTCACTCACGCCCGGATGGTCGGCTGGTAGCCGCGGCTGGGACGGTGCTGGCGGCTGTGCCACTTGATCGGCCGGCGGGGGTGGCGAATTCATCACCACACTCTAAAGCGTGCCGACCGGACGGCGAGCGGCCGACTGCACGTCGCGCCCGGCTCGGCCGGTGCGCCGGGTATCATCGGCGATAGGCAGTGCCGATAGCCGCTGCTAGAGAAATGTGCGTACATGCGATTAACCCGCCTCCCGACGAGCGCGGTGCCACGGATCGGCAACGTATCGACCGTCACAGCGTGTGCGCTTCCAACCACGACGCGATCGGCCTGATCAGATACCGAGCCGATACCGAAAGGTGCATTGCTTACGCATGACCCCGCTTATTTCCCCTGCCCCGTCCACCGCTCAACTGACTTTCACCGATCTGGGTGTTCGAGATGAAATCGTCCAGGCGCTCGCCGACGACGACATTGAGCACCCGTTCGCGATTCAGGAACTGACCCTGCCGTTGGCGCTGGGCGGCGATGATCTGATCGGCCAAGCCCGCACCGGTATGGGCAAAACCTTTGCATTCGGTGTTCCGCTGCTACAGCGGATCAGCACCGACACCGCCAAACCACTGACCGGCATTCCCCGAGCGCTGGTGGTGGTTCCGACCCGAGAACTGTGCCTGCAAGTCTCCGGCGACCTTGCTGATGGCGCCAAGTACCTCACCGCGGGCGGCGCCGATGAGCGCACCGCCCGGCCATTGTCGGTGGTGGCCATCTACGGCGGCCGCCCCTACGAGCCGCAGATCGAAGCACTGCAGGCCGGTGCGGACGTGGTGGTAGGTACTCCGGGCCGGTTGCTCGACCTGTCTCAACAGGGTCACCTGCAGTTGGGTGGTCTGGCGGTACTGGTACTCGACGAAGCTGATGAAATGCTCGACCTGGGCTTTTTACCCGATATCGAACGCATCCTGGCCCAGGTTCCCGATGATCGGCAGTCGATGTTGTTCTCCGCGACCATGCCCGGTCCGATCATCACGTTGGCCCGCAGCTTTATGCATCAGCCCACCCATATCCGGGCGGAGGCGCCGCACAGCTCGGCAGTACACGACGCGACCGACCAGTTCGTC
>CAZPZQ010000146.1:0-8462 GCA_964590745.1 uncultured Mycobacterium sp.
CGACCGTCACCACCGCGGTGACGTGCGGGGTCAGTCGTCGGGCCGCCGACAGGGTGGCATACAGGCCGTGCCCGCCACCCAGCGCGACGATGCTGTGGTCGGTGCCCGCCTTGGTCCCGGACTCGGTTGCCCCGCTCATTCGCGGCCCAGATCCCGGTGCAGCACCCGCACCGACAGTTTGCTCTCGGCGTCGTGGTCCTCCAACCGGCGTGCCAACGCTTCGGCGATCGCGACGCTGCGGTGCTTGCCGCCGGTGCAGCCGATGGCGACCGTCATATAACGCTTCCCTTCCCGCCGATACCCCCCCACCACGAGGGACAGCAATCGATGGTAGGTGTTCAAAAATTCTGTGGCGCCGGGCCGACTCAGCACGTAGTCACGGACCGCCGGATGCTGACCTGTGTGCGGGCGTAACTCGTCGACCCAGTGCGGGTTGGGCAGGAACCGCACGTCCATCACCATGTCGGCGTCCATCGGCAAACCATATTTGTAGCCGAACGATTCCACCGTGATGCTGGTGGGCGCGCCGACCGCGGCGCCGCCGAACGAGCCTTCGATACTTTCGCGCAACTCACGTATCGACAACGCCGAGGTATCGATGACCAGGTCGGCAACGGCGCGAACCGGCGCGAGCATGGCCCGCTCAGCGGTGATGCCCTCGGTGAGCGTCTGCTGACCCTGCAAAGGGTGGCTACGCCGATTCTGCTCGTAGCGCCGGATCAGCACGTCGTCCGATGCGTCCATGAACAGCACCCGCGGATTGATATCCCGGGTGGCCAATTCGCTGCGCACCGAATCAAGATCCCCGGTGAACCCGCGGGAGCGCACGTCCATCACGACTGCCAGCTGAGTGATCCGCGATCCGGCCGCCAGCCCGAGATCCACCATTTGGGTGATCAACTCCGGAGGCAGGTTGTCGGCGACGTACCAGCCCAGATCCTCCAGCACCTTGGCCGCGGTGCCGCGTCCGGCTCCGGACAGCCCGGTCACCAGCACGACATCGATTCCGGAGTCGGTGGCACGCCCACCCCCGTCGTTTTCGTGCAGCTCGGTCATCCGGACGCCCGTTCTCCCGCGGTGTCATCGACCGCGTCGTCGGGTCGGAGTGCGGCGAGGACGGCCGCGGCCGTCGTGGCGCCAATGCCCGGAACCGACGTGATCTCGTCCAGAGTCGCCTTCTTCAGCCGTGCCACCGACCCGAAATGCGAAATCAGCGCTTTACGCCGGTACTCACCCAACCCCGGTACCGAGTCCAGCGCTGACGCTGTCATCCGCTTGGATCGCTTGCTGCGGTGATAGGCGATGGCGAACCGGTGCGCTTCGTCGCGAACGCGCTGCAGCAGGTACAGCCCCTCGCTGTGCCGCGGCATGATGACTGGTTCCGGCTCGGACGGGACCCAGACCTCCTCCAACCGTTTAGCCAGGCCAATCGCTGCGACATCGGTGACACCGAGGTCGTCGAGCACCGCCTGCGCGGCATTGACCTGGGATGCGCCGCCGTCCACCACGTACAGGTTGGGCGGGTAGGCGAACCGTCGTGATTTGCCTTCCGCGGTCAGGGTATTCGAGTCATGGAGGTGCCGCAGGAACCGGCGACGGGTCACCTCGGCGATCGAGGCGACATCGTCGGAGCGTCCGTCGCCGGCGGCTTCTCGGATGGCGAAGTGACGATAGTCGGATTTCCGCGGCAGACCGTCTTCGAACACGACCAGCGAAGCCACCACGTCGGTGCCCTGCACGTGACTGACGTCGACGCACTCAATCCGAAGCGGTGCGTCGGCCAAGCCCAAGGCTTCCTGAATGCTCTGCAACGCAGCGGATCTCGCGTTGAAGTCACCGGCTCGCTTCAATTTATGTTGCTGCAGTGCCTCTTTGGCGTTTCGTTGTACCGTTTCGGCGAGTGCCCGCTTGTCGCCTCGGTGCGGTACCCGTAAGCTCACCCGGGCCTTGCGCAACCCGGACAGCCAGTCAGTCAGCTCGGCGGCGTTGGGCGGCAAGCACGGGACCAGCACCTCGCGCGGTACCGGGGTGGTCGCTTCGTCAGCGGCCACCCCGAGTTCCACCTGCTCGGCGTAGAACTGAGTCAAAAACTGCTCAACCAGCTGAGCGTCGCCCGAATCGGTGGGGTCGCCGGACTTTTCGATGATCCAGCCGCGCTGGCCGCGGACCCGGCCGCCGCGCACATGGAACACCTGTACCGCCGCTTCGAGTTCGTCGTCGGCGAAGGCCATCACGTCGGCGTCGGTGCCGTCGCCGAACACCACGGCCTGTTTCTCCAAGGCTCGCTTCATCGCGGAGATGTCGTCACGCAGACGCGCCGCCTTCTCGAAGTCGAGCCGTTCGGCGGCGTCGGCCATCTGCTTTTCCAAGTCGCGGATGAAGCGGTCGGTCTTGCCGGACAAGAAGTCACAGAAATCCTCGACGATGCGCCGGTGTTCGTCGGCGCTGACCCAACCGACGCACGGTGCCGAGCACTTGCCGATGTAGCCGAGCAGGCAGGGCCGGCCAATCTGCTGCTGGCGCTTGAACACCCCGGCCGAGCAGGTCCGAGCCGGAAACACCCGCAGCAATAGGTCCAGCGTCTCCCGGATGGCCCAGGCATGCGAATACGGGCCGAAATAGCGCACACCCTTGCGGCGCGGGCCGCGATAGACCATCAGCCGGGGGAATTCCTCATTGAGGGTGACCGCCAACACCGGGTAGGTTTTGTCGTCGCGGTAGCGGACGTTGAACCGCGGGTCGAACTCCTTGATCCAGTTGTACTCCAACTGCAGAGCTTCGACTTCGGTGTTGACCACGGTCCACTCCACCTTCGCGGCGGTGGTCACCATCTGTCGTGTCCGCGGGTGCAGGCCGGCGACGTCGGAGAAGTACGACGTCAGCCGACTGCGCAGGCTCTTGGCCTTGCCGACGTAGATGACACGGTCGTGCGCGTCCAGGAACCGGTAGACGCCCGGCTCGACCGGAATGGAACCGGGCGCCGGGCGGTAGGTCGCGGGATCTGGCACGCCTTCAGGCTAGCTTTCCGGGGCCGGCAACCCTGGCCGAGCAGACACAGGAACCCCCGATTCGACCTGAGTTTGGGTGCGTTTATGTCTGCTCGCGCTGGGGTCGATAGCGGTCGACCAGGGCTCGCACCGTGGTCATGGCTTGCACGGCGCGCTCCTTGTCGACGGCTTGGATCGCCATCACCGGCAGATACTCGTCCGCGGGCAATTCCACCCGCGCCCAGCGTTTGCTGACCGGGAAGTACACGCCGACCACCTGCGACCACGGGATCAGCCGGTCGCCGAACAGGTTACGCACCGACACCCCGGCCGCCCCGACCCGCAGCCGGGGGCGGGTCAGCAGTAACACGGCGCCGGCGATGATGAAGCCCAAGGCGGCGATCGCCACCTGGTCGGCGGTTTGGAAAAGCACCCCGGTGGACTCGAACTTGAGCAAGATGGCCACTGCGACGTGCGCGACCGCGATGACAACAGCCGCTGCCCACGCGAACCGCGGCATCAGATGCGGACGCACCTCGACGTCCCAGGCGTCCGGGCCGGCCGGCTCAACTGGTGCGGTCACCGCGCGGCACGCAGTTGCCGCAGCGTCAACGCGGTGCTCAGCGCCGCCGCGGCCGCCTGCGCTCCCTTGTCTTCGGTCGAGGTCGGCAATCCGGCACGTTCGACGGCCTGCTGCTCGGTGTCGGTGGTCAGCACACCGTTGGCCACGGGTGTCGCCGCGTCCAGCGAAACGCGGGTGAGACCTTGCGTCACCGCGTCGCAGACATAGTCGAAGTGTGGTGTCGCACCACGGATCACCACACCCAAGGCGACGACCGCATCGTGATCGCGGGCCACTTCCTGGGCCACCACCGGGATCTCGATCGCGCCGAGCACCCGGACCACGGTGGGATTGTCGATACCAGCATCGGCAGCCACCCGGCGGGCACCGGCCAACAGCGCCGCACAGATCTCGGTGTGCCAGGTACTGGCCACAATCGCCAGCCGAACACCGGTTGCGTCCAGCGTCGGCAGTTCCGGCGCCCCGGACGCTGGGCTCATAGGGCTCCGCCGAATTCGCCGGGCAGGTCGAAGGTCTCGTCATAATCATCCAGCCCGGTCAGTTCGTGACCCATCCGGTCGCGTTTGGTCATCAGGTAGCGGATGTTCTCGCCGTTGGCCCGCACCGGCAGCGGCACCCGCTCGATGATGTGCAGTCCGTAGCCGTCCAGGCCGACCCGCTTGGCCGGGTTGTTCGTCAACAGCCGCATCGAACGGACCCCGAGGTCGACCAGGATTTGGGCGCCGATGCCGTAATCGCGGGCATCGGCGGGCAGCCCCAGCTTCAGGTTCGCATCGACAGTGTCGTCTCCGGCGTCCTGCAGTTGGTAGGCCTGCAACTTGTGCATCAACCCGATGCCGCGGCCCTCGTGGCCACGCATGTACAAGACCACGCCGCGACCTTCCTGTGCCACCATCGCCAGGGCGGCGTCCAATTGGGTCCCGCAGTCACAGCGGCGCGAACCGAACACGTCGCCGGTCAGGCACTCGGAGTGCACCCGCACCAGCACGTCATCGCCGTTGCTGTGCGGGCCGGCGATCTCACCGCGGACCAGTGCGACGTGTTCGACGTTGTCGTAGATGCTCGAGTAGCCGACCGCCCGGAACTGGCCGTGCCGGGTCGGGATCCGTGCTTCGGCGACCCGCTCGACCTGCTTCTCGTGCTTGCGCCGCCACTCGATCATGTCGGCGATCGAAATCATCGCCAGGCCATGCTCGTCGGCGAACACCCGCAGCTCGTCGGTCTGCGCCATGGCGCCCTCGTCCTTTTGGCTGACGATCTCGCAGATCGCACCCGCAGGCTGCAGTCCCGCCATCCGGGCCAGGTCGACGGCCGCCTCGGTATGGCCGGGCCGGCGCAACACACCGCCGTCCTTGGCGCGTAACGGAACCACGTGACCCGGCCGGTTGAAATCGTCGGCGACACTGGCCGGATCGGCCAGCAGCCGCATCGTGGTGGCTCGATCCGATGCCGAAATCCCGGTTCCGACACCGACTTTCGCATCGACGGTGACGGTGAAGGCGGTGCCGTGTTTGTCCTGGTTCTGCGGATACATCGGCAGCAGACCCAGCCGGTCGCAGATCTCCCCGGTCAGTGGCACACACAGATAGCCGGAGGTATAGCGCACCATGAACGCCACCAACTCCGGGGTGGCCTTCTCGGCGGCGAAGATCAGGTCACCTTCGTTTTCCCGGTCCTCATCGTCGACCACGATCACGGCCTTACCCGCCGCGATGTCGGCAACCGCCCGCTCTACGGTGTCCAACTTCGTCATCTACGCCACCTCAATGTGTTCGCCGTCCGGTGCACAGCGCCCAACGACGCGCGAACAGCCGTTGCACTTCAGTATGAACCACCCGGCCGGATTGGCGATCGCCCGGCTGGGCCGCTAGCCGGTGAAACGCGCGTTCGGCAGCAGCCGCTCGACATATTTCGCGATGACGTCCACCTCCAGGTTGACCGGGCTGCCCACCGCCGCTTCACCCAGCGTGGTGCCGTCACGGGTGGTCGGGATCAGCGAGACCTCGAAAAAGTCCGATGGGTCGCAGCCCAGCGTGGCAACGGTCAAGGAGATGCCGTCGACGGCGATCGATCCCTTTTCCACCAGGTAGCGCGACAGCCCGGCCGGCACAGTGATCCGCACCACATCCCAGTGTTCGGCGGGTGTGCGAGCCTGCACCCGCCCGACGCCGTCCACATGGCCTTGCACCAGGTGCCCGCCCAGCCGACTGCCCAACGTCGCGGCGCGTTCCAGGTTGACCGGACTGCCGGGCTCAAGAAACCGCAGGCTGGAGCGGTTCAGCGTCTCGCGCATCACATCGGTGCAGAACCGGGCGTCACTCAACACCTGCACCACCGTCAGGCACACCCCGTTCACGGCGATCGAGTCGCCGGGCCGGGCGTCGGCGGTGACGGTGGGCCCGCGGATAACCAGCCGCGCGGCGTCGGTCAGGTCTTCGCGAACGACCAGCTCGCCGAGTTCTTCAACAATGCCGGTGAACACGTCACCAGGCTAGGTCGGCTGCCGGGGATCGGGCTGCGCCACCCTCTACGATGGCACGCATGCGCAGACTCTTCGCCGTCCTGGCCGCTGCCGCTGCCGCAGCCGCCGTCATGGTCGGGTGTTCGTCGTCGAAGCAGGCCGGCGGCTCGCTCCCGGACGCGGCGACACTGGTCAAAGAGGCCAGTGCGGCCACCCGGGATGTCAAGAGCGCGCACCTGGAACTGTCGGTGACCGGCAAGATCAAGGAGCTGCCGGTGAAGACGCTGGAAGGCGATCTCACCAACCAGCCCAGTACCGCGGCCAAGGGCAATGCCACCATCACCCTGTTGGGTTCGGACGTCGAGGTCAAGTTCGTGGTGATCGACGGCGACTTATACGCAGCGATCTCCGGGGACGAATACGACGATTTCGGACCCGCCGAGAAGATCTACGACGTTTCCGCGATCCTGAACCCGGACCGGGGGCTGGCCAACCTGCTGGCCAGCCTCACCGACACCGAGGCGGAGGGCCGCGAAACGATCAACGGCCAGCAGACGGTGCGGGTCACCGGCCAGGCTCCCGCCGACGCGGTGAACAAGCTGGCGCCGCAACTCAAGGCCACCGCGCCGATGCCAGCCATCGTCTGGATCCAGGAAAACGGTGACCACCAACTGGTCCGCGCGCAGCTGGAGCCGACCGACGACACCAGCATCCAGATGACCCTGTCGAACTGGAACGCGCCGGTCACCGTTGAAAAGCCGGCTGGAGCGTGAGGCAGACCAACCGCCGCCTGGCGATCAGCGCCGGCAGCCTCGCCGTCCTGTTGGGCGCCCTCGACCTCTACGTCGTGGTGACCATCATGCGGGACATCATGGTCAGCGTCGGTATCCCGATCAACAAACTGCAGCAGCTCACCCCGATCATCACCGGCTATCTGCTGGGCTACATCGCGGCGATGCCGCTGCTGGGCCGCGCCTCAGACCGGTTTGGCCGCAAGCTGTTACTGCAGGCCAGCCTGGCTACGTTCGCCGCCGGATCGGTGGTGACCGCGCTGTCCAACGATCTGACCACGCTGGTGATCGGCCGCACCATCCAGGGCACCGCCAGCGGCGCACTGCTGCCGGTGACGCTGGCGCTGGGCGCCGACCTGTGGTCGCAGCGCAACCGCGCCGGCGTGCTCGGCGGCATCGGCGCCGCCCAGGAGCTGGGCAGCGTGCTCGGCCCGCTGTACGGCATCTTCATCGTCTGGCTGCTCCGGGACTGGCGTGACGTGTTCTGGATCAATGTGCCGCTCACCGCGATCGCGATGCTGCTGATCCACGTCAGTCTGCCGGCCAAAGCCGAAACCGAGGCCCCGCCGGAACGCGTCGACGTGGTTGGCGGGGTTTTGTTGGCGATCACGCTGGGCCTGGCGGTGGTCGGCCTGTACAACCCGGAGCCGAACGCCAAACATGCGCTGCCCAGCTGGGGGCCGCCGGTGCTGGGCCTTGCGCTACTGGTCGGAGTCGCGTTCGCGGGGTGGGAGCGGTCCGCCCGCACCCGGCTGATCGACCCGGCCGGGGTGCGTTTCCGGCCGTTGCTGGCAGCGCTGGGCGCCTCGGTGTGCGCGGGCGCGGCCCTGATGGTGACACTGGTCGACGTCGAACTGTTCGGCCAGGGTGTGCTGGGCATGGATCAAATCGCGGCGGCCGGGCTTTTATTGCGCTTCCTGGCCGCCCTGCCGGTCGGTGCCCTGGTGGGTGGCTGGATTGCCACCCGAGTGGGCGACCGGGCGGTGACGTTCGCCGGACTGATGATCGCCGCCTACGGCTACTGGCTGATCTCGAAATGGCCGGTTGACCTGCTTAGCTACCAGCACAACATCTTTGGCCTGGTCAGCCTGCCCGCGCTGGACACCGACCAGGCGCTGGCCGGAATCGGGCTGGGCCTGGTGATCGGCCCGCTGACCTCGGCGGCGCTGCGGGTGGTGCCGTCGACCGAGCACGGTATCGCCGCCTCCGGCGTGGTGGTGGCCCGGATGATCGGCATGCTGGTCGGGCTGGCGGCGTTGTCGGCGTGGGGGCTGTACCGGTTCAACCAGATCCTGGCCACCCTGCCGGCCGCACATGCCCGGAATCTGGCCGAAAAACTCGCCGCCGCCGCCCACAACTACAAACTCGCCTTCGCGATGATGTACGGCGAGATCTTCTTCATCACCGCGATCGTGTGTGTGGCGGGCGCCCTGCTCGGATTGTTCATCGGTGGCAGCAAACACCGTGCCGAAGACTCGGCGCGGCCTGCGCCGCAGGCCGTCGCGCCCGGGGCGTAGTTATACCGGGTTATACCGGGTTATACCGGCGCGAACGCGCGCGTCGGCACGGCGTTGACGGGGTGTCGCCGTACCAGCACGCTCGCCGCCGGTGGTTACCGAGACCACCGGTGCGGTTCGTGC
>CAZPZQ010000147.1:0-1129 GCA_964590745.1 uncultured Mycobacterium sp.
GCGGCGGGGCCGGTGGGGCCGGCGGCGCCGGCGGTGATGGCGGCACCGGTGGCGCGGGCGGTGTCGGTGCCGACGGCATCCAGTCCGCGCCGAACGGCCACACCGGCGGCCAGGGCGGTGACGGCGGCGATGGCGGTGCCGGCGGCAAGGGCGGCGCCGCCGGTGTGCACGGCGGCCAGAAGGCCATCGGCCTGGGCGGCGACGGCGGCAAAGGCGGGGACGCCGGGGTGGCCGGTGACGGCGGCAAGGGCGGTCAGGGCTTCGACTTCACCGGCAGCTTCCACCATGGCGGTAACGGCGGTAACGGCGGGGCCGGCGGTGGCGCCGGCACCGGCGGCGTGGGCGGCTTGAGCGGCGGGCAAGGCGGTATCAACGGTCCGGCCGGCACGAATGGCGTCGCCGCGGACGGCGGAGACGGTGGTGACGGCGGCAACGGCGCCGGCGGCGCCAACGGCGGAACCGGCGGAGCCGGCGGCAGGGGCGGCTACGGCGGGCCGACCGGTAACGGTGATGGTGGTGACGGCGGCCACGGTGGCCACGGTGGCGCCTTCGGTGTGGGTGCCAGCGGCAACGTCGGCGGGGCCGGTGGGACCGGTGCGCACGGCGACGTCACCGGCCCCGGCTACGGCGGCGGTGGTGGCGGCGGTGGTGGTGGCGGCATCATCAACGGCTTTGGCATCGGCACCGCGACCGGAACCGCCACCGGTGGGGTCGGTGGCACCGGTGCTAACGGCAGCACCATCGCGGCCGGCGGCAACGGCGGCGTGGGCGGTGGCGGCCAGATCTACGTCACTTCGGCAGGCGGCACCGCCGGTGGCAGCGCCACCGGCGGCGACGGCGGCAACGGCGGCAGCAATGGCGGCAATGGCGGTGCCGGTGGCAACGCCCAGATCATCGCCAGTGGTACGGCCGGCAGTAAGGCCAGCGGCATCGCCATCGGCGGCGATGGTGGCAAGGGCGGCGTCAGCGGCAACGGCGCTGCCGGCGGCAGCGCCGACGTGCAGGCGTTCAACGGCGCCAACACCCACGACGCCATCGCCAAAGGCGGCGCCGGCGGCACCGCCACCAATGGCGGCACCGCCGGCCAGGGCGGACAGGGCTTCCTGAAAGCCACCGGCAGCACCGCCGA
>CAZPZQ010000147.1:1229-8438 GCA_964590745.1 uncultured Mycobacterium sp.
GGCAACGCCGGCACCGGCGGCACCGGCGGCAACGGCGGCGTCGGGATGGTGCTGGCCGGCAGCAACGGTGCCGAAGCACACGGTGCCGGCATCGGCGGCAACGGCGGCACCGGCGCCGACGGCGGCAAGGGCGGCGAAGGCTTGACCGGCCAGGTGTCCGCGCTGGCCACCGGGGCCAAAGCCAGCGGCATCGCAGAGGGCGGCGACGGTGGCGCTGGGACGGGACCCGGAATCGTCGGCGGCAACGGCGCCACCGGCTTTGTCACCGCCCAGGGCGCCAACAGCGTCGCCGACGGGCACGCCATCGGCGGCAACGGCGGCGCGGGTGCCGGCGGCCACAATGGCGTCAACGGAGGCGCGGGCACCATCTCCACTTACGGCCTCGGTGGCAAAGTCGAGGCCACCACCGCCGTCGGCGGCTCCAGCGGCGCCGCCGGTGCGGACGGCGGAACCGGCGGCGCCGGTGGTAGCGCCACGGTGACAGCTAATAACTTCGGCATCATCACCGGCAGTTCTGCCGTCGCCGGCGTCGGCGGTGCCGGCAATAGCGGTGACGGGGGTGCCGGCGGTGGTGCTCATATCGCAGTCACCGGCAACGGCAGCGTCATCGACAGCACCGCGACCGGTGGAATTGGTGGGGCCGGTGGCGCCGCCGGCACCGATGGCGGTGTCGGCGGCGATGGGGGTAACGGCGGTCAAGGGCCGGTCAACACCACCGGCAGCGGTCTACACAGCATTGGCGGCCGCGGCGGCGACGGGGGCGCTGGCGGTGATGGCGCCACCGGCGGGAACGGCGGGAACGGCGGTACTGGGGCCGCCACTGCTGCCGCCGGTGGCACCGGCGGCAATGGCGGCAATGGCGGCAATGGCGGCACCAACGTCGCCCCCGGCCAAGATGGCCACGGCGGCAAGGGCGGCAACGGCGGCAACGGCACCGGCGCCGCTGGCGACAACGGCGGCAACGGCACCGACGGGCAAGCCAACGGCACGCCTGGAACCGATGGCGGTAACGGCGCCAGCCACTAGACACCGGACCCTGTCCACCGCACGCCGCCCTAGATAACGGGCCACCGCTGACGCAAGCGCTTGCGTCGTGCCCCACCGAGGCAGAGACACCGGCGTGCTGATCGGCCGGTCCCACGCCAGTCAACGCGATTCCGCCGAGGTACCTACCGGCGCCCGCCCTGAGCAAATCATCGAGTCCGGGTTGTACGACAGCCCGCGGCCGGAGAAATACGAGCAGGAAATGTTGCGACTGCTCGAACGGGGTCGTGACCGCTCGGGGCGAATCATCGAGCGGTGAAAATCCATCTGGACACGAATTTGCTTATCCAGCAGCCGCGTTGGGAGTTGCTGCCGCCAGGGCGGCATGAACTGTTCACGTCAGCAATCGCGTTCGCGGAATTCAGTGAAGGTACGACACACCCGGACCCGCAAATAGCAGCCAGGGCACGCGTCGACCTGGTCCGGTTGCGCGAAACCTACGGCGACGGGCTTCCGTTCGGCCAGCAGGAGGCCGATCTCTACCGAGAACTATGCGCCACTATCGTCGCGGCCGGACAAGTCGCCGGCCGGCGGCGCCGGGTCGAGGTGATGATCGCCGCCGTGGCGTTGGGCGACAACGCAGCGCTGGCCACCCGCAACCCAGCCGACTTCGGCGGCCTGGAACACGTGCTGCACGTGATTGAGCTCTAACCGCGATGTAGCCGAACCATCGCCATGGTCGACGGCAAACGTACCGTCGATATAGTCGTGGCTCTACTTACCGCTGACCAGGGTGAAAGACTCCTCGCGCCGGTGGCAGCCCCGCTCTTTGACGAGGTCGCGCGCGGCCTGGGCTGACCCTAGATGACGCATTCCGCAGAAGCCGTAGCCGACCAAGCACTGCGACGGACCCGTGATATCGCATCCGGTATCGGTTCCCGACACACCTACCTGCCAGGCCTACGGTATGAAAGTGGCTGGCGCGATCTGCCCGCCATCACCGGCGAGTGATTCGAAGGACCTGACCATGCCGCCTACCGCCATGCACACCGCCATCGCCCAGATCGAGACCGTCCCACTGCGCATCCCGCGCAAGGCCGACGCCACACCGGGTGCATCGCTGTGGGGCGACAAGCTGTCCGCGGCCGATTCATTGCTGGTTTCGGTGACAACCCAAGGCGGAGTGCAGGGTTGGGGTGAAGCGTTCGGTTTTCGTGCCGTCGATTCGGCCAAGCTCGCCGTCGACGAACTGATCGCCCCGCTGTGCATCGGCCAGGACGCCACCCAGATCGGCCCGCTGATGCAGCAGGTGCAAAAAAAGCTGCACGTCTTCGGCCGCGGCGGAGCGCTGACCTACGCGCTCTCCGCCGTCGACATCGCGCTGTGGGACATCGCCGGCAAGCTCGCCGACACGCCGGTGGCGCAACTGCTCGGCGGCGGCATGGCCACCATGCCGTGCTATGCCAGCCTGGCCAGCTATGCGGATCCCGCGCTGGTGCGGGCCGCGGTGCGAAAAGCCGTCGACGCCGGTTTCGACGTGATCAAGCTGCACGAAAAAGACCTGTCCGCGATCCGGGCCGCCCGCGAGGAGGCCGGCGCAGACGTCGAACTCATCGTGGACGCCGGCTGCCCCTGGACGCTGACCGAAACACGTGCCGTCGCAACAGAACTCAACGCCATCGGTCTCAAATTCCTCGAAGAACCGCTGTGGCCGCCGGAGAATTTCACCGGCCTCGCCGACCTGCGCAGCACCACCGGGCTTCCCATATCATCCGGCGAAAACGTCTCCACCCTCCTGGAATTCGAGTATCTGCTCAGCGTCGGCGCGGTGGACTTCGTGCAGCCCAGTCCGGCCAAGATGGGCGGAATCACCGAGCTGGGCAAGGTTTTTCCGCTCGCCGCGGTGTACAACGTCCCGGTGATGACGCACTCCTTCTACGACGGCCCGGGCCTGCTCGCCGCGATCCACACCACCGCCGCGCTGGGTGGGCCCGACTCCATGATCGAGTGGCGCTGGTTCGAACTGGAAGCATCGATCTACGGCGACGCGCTCACCCCGGCGGCGGGCCGGGTCGCGGTTCCGCAGGGGCCGGGTTTGGGTCTCGATCCCGACGCCGACGTCATCAGTGCGTACCGGCGGTAACCACAGGTAAGCGAGGAGCCCAACGGGTGGCGGCCGCCGGGGTGATGGTGGGCATCAGGACAGCATCGCTGTCGCTGTTATCACACCGGGCGAACCACGGTGACGCTTGATCCCGACGTGGTGACATTGCTGCAGCGTGCCGCACGCTGGCGGCGGACCAGCAGGTCGCGGCCCTCACCGCACCCGAAAGATCACCGTCCGCTGCACCACGAAATTGATCACCGTGGCGGTGCCCTGCGCCACCACGAACGCCACCGGCAACGCCCAGTCCCGATAATCCAGCAGCCGCAGACACAGATGGTTGATGCCCACCTGGGCCACGAACGTCGTGCCGTAGAGCGCCATCACCGCCAGGAACCGCCCGGCGTGCGCCGACGCCCGAAACGTCCAGCGCCGATTGATCAGGTAGGCGGTCGTCGTGCCGGCGATGAAGCTGAGCGCTTTGGCCAGGTCGACCTGCATGCCCACCGCCTTGTAGAGCATCAGATACAGCCCGAAGTCCACCACCGCCGACAGTGCGCCGGTGACCAGGAATCGCCACACCTGAGTGGTCAGGTGCCGGTGGGTGTTGGCGCGGGCGGTTTCGGCCATCGCGGGAAGCTTACGATCCATTCGGCGGGTGACGAACCAGCCCGGCCGATCGCCCCGGGCTCCGCAAGCTGATCTCGCCCGGTACGCTCAACCAACCTCGTCTCTGGCTATGCTCTAGGCGCCCGTTTCGGGTCGCAAACCCCGCGGTCGCATGTCGAAGGAGCCACCACCGAAGTGAACGACAACCCACGCTCTGACGTCGTCACCCGGCACTACGAGCGGTACCGCTACCCGGAACCCATCCAGGACCTGGATGTGTGGTCGCGGGACAACTGGCAGTGGTTCGATCCCAGCCACGCCTACCGGGAGTTGTGGCCCAACCAGGGGCATCGGCCCGATCTCGACATTCTGATCGCCGGCTGCGGCACCAACCAGGCGGCGGTCTTCGCCTACATGAACCCGCAAGCCAACGTCGTCGCCGTCGACGTCAGCCAGCCGTCACTGGATCACGAGCAGTACCTCAAGGAAAAGCACGGGCTGTGGAACCTGGAACTGAACCTGTTGCCGATCGAGGAGCTGGCGACGCTCGGACGCGACTTCGACCTGGTGGTGTCGACCGGCGTTCTGATGGTGATGGCGGATCCGGTGGCCGGCCTGAAGTCGATCGCCGGTCGGCTGCGCCCGGATGGTGTCGCCGCCATCATGATCTACGCCAAGTACGGCCGGATCGGCATCGACATGCTGTCGTCGATCTTTCGTGACCTGGGGCTGGGTCAGAACCAGGCATCGCTGCAGATCGTCAAGGAGACCATGGCGATGTTGACGCGAGACCATCCGCTGCAGAGCTACCGCGACATGGTGCCGGAGCTGGAGTACGACACCGCCTTGGTGGACACGTTCTTGCACGGCCGCGACCGCAACTACACCGTCGACGAAACGCTTGACCTGATCGCCGCGGCCGGCTTGGAGTTCCAGAGCTGGTTCTTCAAGGCGCCGTATTACCCGCACGATCTGCTGACCCCCCGAAACAGCTTCTACCAGATGCTCAATACGCTGCCCCAGCGGAAAATCTGGTCGGTGATGGAGCGGATCGGGACACGAAACGCTTGCCACTTCTTCACGGCGTGCCGACCGGACCGGCCCAAGGACACGTACCTGATCGACTTTTCGTCATCCGGCTGGCTCGAGTACGTTCCGGTGATGCGGATGCGCTGCGGCCTGGCCGGCAACGAGATCTTCCGGTCGGATTTTCGGATGCGCCTCGACCCGCAGCAACTGCAGTTTGTCCGGGAAGTCGACGGCGGCAAGACGATTCGAGAGATCGTCGCCACCGTGGCGGCGGCCAGCGGAGCGCAGCCCGCGGTGCGTGCGGACATGGAGAGCTTCGCGCACCGGCTGTTCGAGGCGCTGTGGCGGTTGGATTTCCTCGGTATGGCGCTGCGGTCGGGGCCGGTGGGCCCGGGCAATCGCGGGTGAGATTCGCCCGATCGCGCCCGACGTCTGGCCGGTGCGGACCACACTGAAGCAGGGGAGCCCGAGCCCGACAACACAGGAGCGTCCGATGGGAAAACCAACACCTGCCGATCTTTCCGAGAACCCCGAGGTCGACCTGCCGGTGGCGGCACAACACGTCGCCACTGAACACCCCGACGTGTGGGCCGCCTTTCAGCAATTGGGCAGCGCCGTCAATCAGGCCGGGCCGCTGGAACAGCGAACCAAGCGGCTGGTTCGCCTGGCGCTGGCGATCGGCGCCAACTCGCGCGGCGCCGTGCATTCGCACACCCGGCGGGGACTCGACGAAGGCCTGGACGCGGCCGAGCTGGAACATGTCGCGTTGTTGGCGGCGACCACGCTCGGGTGGCCGCAAGCGGTCAAAGGGCTCACCTGGGTCAAGGACGTGACCGAGCCGGCGGCCGGCGGATAGGCCCCATCACCCGAGCTGTTGCGGCTGCGCGTCGCGCCAGGCCTGCCAGACGTGGGGTGGTAGTCGACCGCGGTCGGACACGGCCAGGCCGACGCTGCGCGCCCAGGCGCGGATCTCCGCGGTCGACGGCGCGGGGGCTTCGGTCGCAGCGACCGATTCCAGGCCATCCAGGGGCAGACCGAGCCGTTCGATGACGGCCTGTTCGGTTTCGGCCCAGGCGGACGCCGCGGCCAGGTACCGGTAGGTCCATTCCTCGGCGAGTTGGCGGGTCTCGGTGAACATGACCGGGACGTTGGGCCACCGGGCCTGCACTTCGGCGAGACCGTCGGCGACCACGGCGGGCCGCACCCAGTCGAGTTTGAAGATCTGGGAGTAGCGGTCCTCGACCACGACCGCGGCCCGGGGCAGCGCGGCCAGCTCGCCGATGGCATAACGCAGCTTGCCGTTGATCAGGCTGGACACCAGATCCGGCAGCGACTTGCGTTCTACCGCCGCGACCAGCCGACCTGCGCTGACGATGCCGTAGTCGCCGCACGGCAGCGCCCGCTTGACCGTGCCGGCCTGCTGAGCGGCGAAGCGGTAGGCGTACCGCTCGCGGGTATCGACCAGGATTTGCAGGTCCGCGATGCCCGCTGCTCGGGCGGTCGGGACCGCGACGTTGGGGCGGGCTTGTTTACGGGTCCGCGGTGACTGCCAAAACACCGCATCACGGCCGCGGGCGGTGGTGAACACCAACTGGGAGCGATTTTCTCGGGTCCGGTCCAGGATCAGGTCGATCGCCGCGCCGCGACGCACGCAGGACCGAATCTGAGCGCGCTCGACGATGTCCGGGTTCACCGGCCAGTCTTCGGGGCCGACGGGATAGCAGTACAGTGCCTTGGTCCGTGGCCAGGTTCCGGCGGTGCGGAACACCATTCCGCCGGCGATCGGCAAGCGCAGTAGATAACCGAGCCGGGACTCGGGGTCGGGATTGACCGCGATCAGCATCTCGTCCATCACGACAACGTCTACGCAACTATGGCGCGAAGCACAAATGCCTACTTCGGCCCCTGCGTGTGTCGCTGCCTTCGGGGGGATCGCTGGCTCAAAAGTTGTCGCTGCGAGCCGGGCACATCTCTATGTCAATTGTTTCGTGACAGCCTTGGGTAGCCCGTACAGCGATTAGCGCACCACCATCTACCTTGATGAGACGCAAACGGCAAACCTCGACCGGCTGGCCAAGCAGCAGGGCGTCTCGCGCGCTGAGCTGATCCGCCGGCGCGGCCACGCCGGAATCGCGCTCGGCGAACTGCATCAGCGGTCATGGTCGGGCCGCAAACAACGCGCTGACCGCAGTTTCGGCGGGTGGCAACAGGCCCGGCGCGCAGCCGTCACACCCAGTACGCCACCCGGGCCCGGTACTGCCGCATCACCATCGCCGCGACCGCCCAGCCCAGCGCCGTCAACACCAACACGATCGCCCAGTGCCGCAACGGCTGATGCGCCCCCAGCAGCGGCAACCGCACCAGATCCAGGTAGTGCAGCAGCGGATTGAATTCGATCACCTTGGTCCACCGGGTGGCGCCCTGGGCACGCAGCGTGTCATAGTTCCAGATGATCGGCGTCATCAGAAACAGCAGTTGCACCA
>CAZPZQ010000148.1:0-8418 GCA_964590745.1 uncultured Mycobacterium sp.
ACACCCAGGATCTGGGTTTCACCGCGTTCGAACAACGCACTGCCGTGCGCCCGGGGCACCACCGCGACCTCGGCGGAGAGCGCTCGGATGTCGGTGGTGCCGCGGCCGTCGATGCGGAAGTGGTCGGCCAGGATACGTTGGCGCACCAGCTTTTTCGTCAGCGCACGATAGGCGGCGCTGATCTCCTTTTCGCGACCCTGGTAGGTCTCGGCGAGCCCGGCCTGCACCTCGGCCTTGATCTCGTCGGTGCGGTGATTGCGCTCGGCCTTACCGGCGATGGTCAACGCATCGGCAAGGTCGTCGGCGGCTACTGATGCCACCGACTCGTACACGTCGGCGCCGTAGTCGGGGAACAGCGGGTAGTCTCCGGTCGGCCGCGCAGCCGCGTCGGCCAGTTCCTGCTGTGCTTTGCACAGTGCGGCGATGAACGGTTTGGCCGCCTCCAGGCCCTCAGCCACCACAGCTTCGGTCGGCGCTTGCGCACCGCCGTCGATGAGTTCGACGACGTTGCCGGTGGCCTCGGCCTCGACCATCATGATGGCGACGTCACCGTCGGGCAGCGTCCGGCCGGCCAGCACCATGTCGAAGACCGCCCGTTCCAGCTGCTCGACGGTGGGGAACGCCACCCAGGTGCCGTCGATCAACGCCACCCGGGCCGCACCGACCGGACCGGAGAACGGCAATCCGGCAAGTTGGGTGGACGCCGACGCGGCGTTGATCGCCACCACGTCATACAGGTCATTGGGGTTCAAACTCATCACGGTCACCACGACCTGAACTTCGTTGCGCAACCCGTCGACGAACGACGGGCGCAGCGGTCGGTCGGTGAGCCGGCAGGTCAAGATTGCGTCGGTGGAGGGTCGCCCCTCGCGCCGGAAGAACGATCCGGGGATTCGTCCCGCCGCATACATCCGCTCTTCGACATCGACGGTGAGTGGGAAGAAGTCGAAATGCTCCTTGGGGGTTTTACTGGCGGTGGTCGCCGACAGCAACATGGTCTCGTCATCGAGATAGGCGACGACCGCCCCGGCGGCCTGTTGAGCCAGCCGGCCGGTCTCGAACCGGATGGTGCGGGAGCCGAAGCTTCCGTTGTCGATGACGGCGGTCGACTCGAATACGCCTTGTTCAATTTCCGCTACAGACATGGACGCCTGGTGGCCTCTCTGGGTTTATTGAGCTGTTTTGCCCCGTCACGCGTACACCCCGAGAACCTGGATGCGGCTACGGTCGTCGATCGAAGCGGCCGGGTTCGTCCCGAGCTGGGGAACCGGCCGCCACTACCGAAGACCGCCCGATCCAGGATCTGGCTGTCCCGAGGATCGTGTCCTGTCGTGACGCGCCGGAGCGGAGCGCGCGAAGCTGCGCGAACCACACCGATACCCGGACCGCTGGGCCCGGGACGGTCTTACTGTACACGGCGGCCCCGATGCAGGTCAGCTGACGGCCTCGACGCAGACCGTGAACCGGCGCTGCTGGTATGCGTAGCCGAGACCACTGGCACACTGGTCGACGTTGGCCACATTCTTGATGATCTGGGTGGCGCGTTGACGGTGCGGCGCTGTGGTGTCTTTGCAATCCACCCGTACCGGGTCGCTGTGGTGCTCGGGGTCGACGCTCATGCAACCGCCGACTACCCAGTCGACATCGAGGCAAGCGGTGCTGCTCGACTTACTGAACGCGGTGTGCATCGAGTAGGACGAGTCGACATCGTCCGGGCACTGTTCGCGGTCGGTGACCGTTTCAACCACCTTGAAGTTCGCCTGCGGGCTTCCGCATGGGGCGACCGTCGCGGTGGGTCGATCGGGTGTGCCACCCACCGCGAGGCACTCGCCTACCTGCAGGTTGGGTGCGCTGGAGGTAGCCGAGCATCCGGTCAAGCCGCCGGACAGCAGCATCGCGGTCACCGCCAGCACGGCCGGCAGTCGGGCGGCGGCGCCGGTCAGCAGACGCATGGTCGGGGCGTCAGCGGCGCAAGCCCAACCGCTCGATGAGCGAACGATACCGTTCCACGTCCACCCGGGCGACGTACTTGAGTAGCCGTCGCCGGCGGCCCACCAACAGCAGCAGACCACGCCGGGAATGGTGATCGTGCTTGTGCATCTTCAGGTGCTCGGTGAGATCGATAATCCGCTTGGTCAGCAAAGCGATCTGCGCCTCCGGCGATCCGGTGTCGGTCTCATGCAGGCCGTAGGTGCGCAGAATCTCGGTTTTTTGTTCGGCTGTCAGCGCCACGAACTAACTCCATCAATCGGTCCGCGATCAGGGTGGGAAAACGGCCGGCCGCCGCGAACTGCAGCACGCACCGTATCTGGGGAGGAAGTTTAGCAGCGCGGCCTCGCCCGCTCGAATCACCCGGTCAGGCGTTGGACAGCAACGCGCGGGTTTTCTCGATATCGGTGTTCATCACCGCCACGAGGTCAGGCACCGAGTCGAACTTTTGTTGGCCGCGGATCCGGGCGACGAAGTCGACAGCGACATGCTGACCGTACAGGTCGGCGGTGTTGTCGATGACGAACGCCTCCACGGTGCGGGTGCGCCCGGAAAACGTCGGATTGGTACCCACCGACACCGCGGCCGCATACCGCTGACCCGGTACCACGGTGCCGGTCACCGGCGCGTGCCCGAGGACGGTGAACCAGGCGGCGTATACACCGTCGGCCGGGATAGCCGAGTACATCGGCGGGGCGATGTTAGCGGTCGGAAAACCCAGACTCTTGCCCCGTCCGTCGCCGCGCACCACCACGCCCTCGACCCGGTGCGGCCGGCCCAGCGCTTCGGCGGCCGCCCGCACGTCACCGGCGTCCACGCAGGACCGGATATAGGTGGAGGAGAATGCCAGGGTTTCGGAATCGTGACGCTCGGCCACCAGGGATATCGCCTCGACCGCGAACCCGAACTGCTCTCCGGCGCGGCGCAGGGTTGCGACGTTGCCCGCTGCTTTTCGGCCGAAAGTGAAGTTTTCGCCCACGACCACTTCGACCACATGTAAACGTTCGACCAAAAGCTCGTGGATGTAGCGCTCCGCGGTGAGTTTCATGAAATCGGTGGTGAACGGCATCACCAGGAGCACATCGACACCGAGTTCCTCGATCAATTCGGCGCGACGCGCCAGGGTGGTCAGTTGTGCCGGGTGATTGCCGGGAAACACCACTTCCATCGGGTGTGGATCAAAGGTCATCACCACTGTGGGCACCCGGCGGGCCCGGCCGGCCCGCACCGCGCGCGTGATCAACTCGGCGTGGCCGCGGTGCACCCCGTCGAACACCCCGATGGTCAGTACGCATCTGCCCCAGTCCGTGGGGATCTCGTCTTGCCCCCGCCATCGCTGCACGGCAACCAGCCTAAACTGATCCAGTGTGAGCCCTCAGGACGAGTCTGGCGACCTCAGCGCCGTTGCCCAGGACTATCTGAAGGTCATCTGGACCGCCCAGGAATGGTCGCCGGACCGGGTCAGCACCAAGATGCTGGCTGAGCGGATCGGGGTGTCGGCCAGCACCGCCTCGGAGTCGATTCGCAAACTCGCCGACCAGGGCTTGGTCGATCACGCGAAATACGGTGCGGTGACGTTGACCGAGGAGGGACGTCGGGCGGCGCTGGCCATGGTGCGCCGGCACCGTCTGCTGGAGACCTTTTTGGTGGGCGAATTGGGATACACCTGGGACGAGGTGCACGACGAAGCCGAAGTGCTCGAGCACGCCGTGTCCGACCGCCTGATGGCACGCATCGACGCCAAACTGGGTTTCCCACGGCGCGACCCGCACGGGGACCCGATCCCTGCCGCCGACGGGCAGGTGCCCGCGCCGCCGGCGCGTCAGTTGTGGGCGTGCGGTGACGGTGAGGCCGGGACGATAGCCCGCATTTCGGATTCCGATCCGGAGATGCTGCGGTACTTCGACAGCGTCGGCATCAGCCTGGACTCACGGCTGCGTGTGCTGGCGCGCCGTGAGTTCGCCGGAACCGTCTCGGTGGCCGTGGAGCCGCCCGACATGGCCGACGGCGACCGCGTCACCATCGACTTAGGCAGCCCGGCCGCGCAGGCCATTTGGGTGGTCTAAAACGGATTGTCTTTCGCGTCGCCGCCGTAAACGCCGAGCAGGTCGCGCGCCGAGACGATGCCGATCAGGGCGCCGTCGCGCTCTACCAGGATGTGCCTGATGTAGTGATCCATCATCCGAGCCGTGACTTCGTCAATCGTGCTCTCGGCGTCGCACCAGATCAGGTTCGTGCTGGCCACGTCGCTAGCCCGAACGGCCGCGGGACCATGTCCGGCTGCCACAACTCGCACCACGTCGCGCTCACTGACCAACGCTTTGGGCCGCTCGTCATCGCCGACCACGACCACGCCCACCTCGCCGTTGATGATGGCCTGCGCGACGTCAGCCACGGTAGCAGTGGCGGAAACCCGCACGACCGGATCACCGGTAACCGCGGAGACCGGGATGGAACCGGCTGCAGGGATCTCTGTCATGCTTCCATCGTCGCATCCCGAGCCGCCGAGACGCGCCGCCACCGCCCCGGATCCGGTTATCCACCCAGTAGACCCTTGGCGATATGGGTCACCTGCACCTCGTTGCTACCGGCGTAGATCATCAGCGACTTGGCGTCGCGGGCCAGCTGCTCCACCCGGTATTCGGCCATATACCCGTTACCGCCGAAGAGCTGTACGGCCTCCATCGCGACCTCGGTGGCGGCCTGCGAGGAGTACAGCTTTATCGCCGACGCTTCGGCCAGCGCCGGGATCCTGCCGGCCTGGACTTTCTCCAGCGTCGTGAACACCATGTTCTGCACGTTGATCCGGGCGATCTCGATCTGCGCCAACTTCAGCTGGATCAGCTGGAACTGGCCGATGTTCTGGCCCCACAGGGTGCGAGTTTTTGCGTAATCGACACAAAGCCGGTGGCATTCGTTGATGATGCCCAGCGCCATCAGCGCGACCCCGACTCGCTCGGCGACGAAGTTGGCCCGCGCGCTTTCTCGTCCGTCGCCGCCGCTGTGCTGTTCGGTCTCGCCGAGCAGCCGATCCGGGGTCAGCCGCACGTTATCAAAGAACAATTCGCCGGTCGGCGAGGACATCATACCCATCTTCTTAAACGGCTTACCCTGCGTGAGCCCGGGCATCCCGGCGTCGAGTACGAAAGTCAGCACCGGCCGGCTGCGCTGGTCGGCACCCGAACCGTCGTCCAGCTTGGCGTAGACGACCAACACGTCGGCGTACGGCCCGTTGGTGATGAAGGTCTTCTGTCCGTTGAGGATGTAGCCTGCACCGTCGCGTTTGACGTAGGTTTTCATCCCCCCGAACGCGTCCGAACCGGCATCGGGTTCGGTGATGGCCCAGCAGGCGATCTTGTCCAGCGTCGCCAGGTCGGGCAGCCAGCGTTCTTTCTGCGCCAGGGTGCCTCGGCTAGCGATGGTGGCCGCGCCCAAACCTAGGCTGACCCCGATGGTGCTCAGCAACCCGATGCTGATTCCAGACAACTCGGAGATCATCACCGCGGCCATCGACAGTTGACCGGCCAGTTCGGCTATGCCGCCGGACGAATCGCGCTGCTGTTGCGGCGCACCGGCGCTCTTGGCGCGCTCCCTGTCCAGCATGGTCTTGATCGCTTCGCCGGCCAGCACATCCAGTCCGAACTCACTGAACAGTTTGCGGGCGATCGGATACGGTGACAGCTCACCGCTTTCCAACGCGCCCAGGTGCGGCTGGACCTCCTTGTCGACGAAGCGCCGCACGGTATCCCGCATGATCAGGTCGGTGTCGGACCATTCGAACATCGCGGCTTCTCCTCTTGTCGGGGTAGTTACGGCAGTCGCGCCGCGATGTCGTCGATCTGCCAGACGCCGTCGGTTTCGATGGTGTCGGTGTCGTGCCAGCCGGCCAACCGCGAGATGGCACCGCCCTGCACCGCATACACCTGACCAGTGACCGGGCATTTCTCGGTGGCCAGGTAGGCGACCAGCGGCGAGATGTTGGCCGGACTGAACAGATCGAGCTCGCCCGGTTCGGGCTCGGCGAGCAACGCGCCCATCCCGGGGGTGGCCAGGGTGAGCCGGGTGCGGGCGATCGGGGCGATCGCGTTGACCCGCACCCCGTAACGGTCCAGTTCCTCGGCGGCGATCAGGGTCAGCGCCGCGATACCGGCCTTGGCGGCGCCGTAGTTGGCTTGCCCGGCGTTGGGCAGAGTCGTCCCAGAGCCGGACGCGGTGTTGATCACGGCGGCATTGGGCTGCTCGCCCGCCTTGCTCTGCGCCTTCCAGTATTCGGCAGCGTGGTGCAGCATCGCGAAGTGGCCCTTGAGGTGCACGGCGATCACCGCATCCCACTGCGGCTCGGTCATCCCGGGGATGAACGAATCGCGCAGGATGCCGGCGTTGTTGACCAGTACATCGAGACGGCCAAACTCGTCGATGGCCAGCTGCACAATCTGTTTCGCGCTGTCCCACTCGGCGACATTGTCGGTGTTGGCTACCGCGCGGCCGCCGGCAGCGACGATCTCGTCGACCACCCGATGCGCTGGCCCGGCATCAGTGCCCTCGCCGGCGTTGCTGCCGCCGAGATCGTTGACCACCACGGCGGCGCCTTCGGCGGCGAACAGCAGCGCGTGCTCGCGGCCGATGCCCCGTCCGGCGCCGGTGATCACCGCAACGCGGCCCTCGAGTGCTCGCATTAGTTCTCCTCTGCGATTTCGGCCAGACCATCGGTGAGGGCAAACTCGTCGCCACGCGCGGTTTCGAAAGCGTAGCGGCTGACCCCGTTCACCGAATCCTTCAGCCAGATCCGGGTTTCTAGATCGTCGCCCGGCAGCACCATCTTGGCGAACCGCACCGCGAGCCGTTTGAGGCGGCTCACGTCAGAGTCCGCCAATTCGGTCAGCACGGCCCATGAGGTGAACGCCATCGTGCACAACCCGTGCGCGATGATGCCCGGTAGCCCGGCGGCCCGGGCGACCTCGTCGTCCAGATGGATCGGCATCGGGTCGCCCGAGGCCGGTGCGTAGCGGAAAGTCTGATCGGCGTCGATGTGCTGCACCACCACGGCCGCGGGTGCTCGTTCCCGCAACTGCTCGTCGAATTTGTGGCCGGGACTCAGTTCACCGACCGCCTTGCCGGCGTTGAAGCCCCGGACAAAGCAGGTGACGTACTGCTCGTTGACCAGCTCCCCATCCTCGGTACGGCATTCCAACAGGATCGCCGATCGAGTGCCCTGCTCCAGCCCCTGATAGCCGATCATCTTGGCTCGAGATACCAGCTTGTCGCCGGGATAAATCGGACGGTGAAAGTAAAAGTCCTGCTCGCCGTGCACAACCCGGGGGATCAATTCGACCGGCATCACCTCGACCGCCGGGGTGAGCATCGCTTCAAACGCCGGAACGATGGCGAACACCGGCGGTGCCACAGCGCCGCTGCGATGCGCCTCGATCGGGTCATTGGTGGCCGCCGCATACTCGGCGATGCGCTCGCGGGTTACCTCGAAACGTTCCTTGTCAGCCCACCGGTGCAGTCGGCTGTCGTCGAAGGTCAGCTCGGTCAGCTCATCCGCCGACATCTCAGGCCGTCGCTGATGCCAGCGTCTCGAGCTGCGCCAGCGTCTTCTCCAGCTGCTTAGCTCCGTCCTTTTCGACCGCCTTGCCCAGCGCGCCCTTGATCAGCGCCCCCTCGAAACTTCCGGCCACGCTGAACCGGGAACCGGCGCCAGAAGGGGTCACCGAAAACCCGAACTCACACTTCACCCCGGCCATGCCGGTGCCGGACAGGGTCAAGCTCGACGGGGCATCAACCTTCTCCACCTTCCAGACGATCTTGTTCGCCATCCCGAGCATCACGATCTTGGCGGTCAGCGTGGCTCCCTCGGTGAGGGTGGCCGGCGGCTCCTCCATCCAGCGGTCGTGGATGGTGAACCACTCGCCCCAGGTCAGCGGGTCGGAAACAGTGGCCCACAGCGCTTCCGGGCTGACGGCCAGATCCTTAGTGGCTTCGATGTGTCCCATCGGGCTGTTCCTCTCTAGGTAGCCGGGTTGGTCAGCGTTCGGCCCGCTGGTAGGCGGTAACGACCGCGGCACCGCCGAGGCCGATGTTGTGCTGCAGGGCGGCGCTGACGTTTTCCACCTGGCGCTTCTCCGCGGTACCACGCAGCTGCCAGGTCAGCTCGGCGCACTGCGCCAACCCGGTGGCACCCAGCGGATGTCCCTTGGAGATCAGTCCACCGGACGGGTTGACCACCCAGCGCCCGCCGTAGCTGGTGTCACCATCGTCGATCAGCTTGGGCGCCTCCCCCGCACCACACAGGCCGAGCGCCTCATACAGCAGCAGCTCGTTGGCCGAGAAGCAGTCGTGCAGCTCAATAACCTGGAAATCCGCGGGCCCGAGCCCAGACTGCTGGTAGACCTGTTGCGCGGCCTGCACGTTCATGTCGTAGCCGAT
>CAZPZQ010000149.1:0-8394 GCA_964590745.1 uncultured Mycobacterium sp.
AAACGATTTTATCTGTGACGCCCAAAACCGCGGCGGTCATCCACCGCACGGCGGTATCTTCAAACCTGTCCGGAGCGGCTCAGGAGACAAGCCTTTCGGCAAACGCCGCCGCAAGACTTTCGAGCCTCTCGTCGAACAGACCGTCAAGCTGATTCGATCCAAGGGCGTCGGGGTGTTCTTCTGCACCCAGTTGCCGACCGATATCCCCAACCAAGTGCTGTCCCAACTCGGGGCGCGCGTCCAGCACGCGTTGCGGGCGTTCACCCCCGACGACCAGAAAGCGCTCAGCAAAACGGTGCGTACCTACCCGAAAACCAAGATCTACGACCTAGAGTCGGCGCTGACATCACTGGGCATCGGCGAGGCGATCGTCACCGTCTTGTCCGAAAAAGGCGCTCCGACACCCGTTGCGTGGACGAGGTTGCGCGCACCGCGGTCGCTGATGGACACGATCGGAGAAGATGCGATCCGCGCAGCGGCCACGGCCAGCCCGCTGTACGCCGAATACGGCCAGACCATCGACCGTGAGTCGGCCTATGAACTTCTGAAGGCGAAACTCGTCGTGGCCCCATCGCAACCGACGTCGGATGAACAAGAGATAACGTGGGAACCTGAGCGACTGCGCTGGTGGACGCGGGCGTGGCGCTGGTTCAAAGGACTGTTCGGAAGTCGTATCGCCAGGGACTTTGCCCGTTCGGCCGGCACTGCGATGGGCCGCGAAATCACCCGTGGCGCAATGGGTACCGGTAGACGCCGCCGGTGAGCGGGCAACCGGCTGGGCCCAGCCGGGCGAGTTATCCGCCGCCTAGCTTCTTGTAAATGAAGCCGACGATCGGTGCGACGACGATGCGTGGGGTGTACTGCGAGGCCACCGACATCGCCTTGGACGTCACCCCCGGTACCACGCGCATCTTGTTGCGTCCCAACGCATCCAGTGACACCTTCGCGGTGTGCTCGGTGGAGATCCAGAGGAAGTCCGGTATCAGCTTGTCGACCAGCGATGCCTCGGCCGGATCGGGAGCCTCGGCGCGCACCGGACCCGGGGCCAGCAGCGTGACGTGCACACCAGAGTCGAGCAACTCCCCACGCAGCGATTCGCTGAACGTGTTGACGAACGCTTTGGTGGCGGCGTAGGTGGCGTTGTTGGGTATCGGTGAATTGCCCGCCGCCGAACCGGAGACCAAGATGCCACCCGCTCCGCGCTCAACCATTCCCGGCAGCACCGCCAACGTCAGGTCGTGCACGGCGACTACGTTGAGTTGCACCTGGGCCCGCTCAACGGCTGGGTCCAGCTGGACAACCGGACCGAAGGTGCCGGTGCCGGCGTTAGCGCACAGAATCGAAATATTGCGGCCGCCCAGTTCGTCGGCCAGCCTAGCTCGCTCCGCCGGGTCAGCGAGGTCGACCGGACGCACCTCGACTGGAACCCGGTACTCGTCGGACAGCCGCGTCGCGAGCGCGTTGAGCACATCCTCGCGGCGCGCGACGATGATCAAACCGTAGCCGCGCACGGCCAACTCGGTGGCCAACGCCTCGCCGATGCCCTGCGAGGCTCCGGTGACCACGGCGCGGGCGTCCGGGCTGGGAGCGGGCAACGGCATGCGTCGATCGTAGAGTGCCAAGTATGGATAACCCGGGGGTGGGTTCGCCCATGTCCGGCCGATTCCGGGTGGTGGCGTGGGCGCTGTGGGACTGCGGTTCGACCGGCTTGAACGCGATCGTGATCACCTTCGTGTTCTCCGTCTACCTGACCAGCACGGTGGGACGGGACTTGCCCGGCGGTGCTTCTCCGGCGAGTTGGCTGGGCCGCGCCCTGGCGGCCGCCGGGTTGACCGTGGCGATGCTGGCCCCGGTGGTCGGGGTGTGGGTCGAGGCGCCGGCGCGCCGACGGGTCATGCTGACCCTGCTGACCGGCTTCGCGGTAGCGCTGACCAGCGCCATGAGTTTGATCCGCGCGCAGCCCCGCTACCTGTGGGCGGGACTGGCACTGCTGGCGCTCACCGCAGCCTGCGGCGACCTGGCCAGCGTGCCCTATAACGCGATGCTGCGCCAGCTGTCGACGCCGCGGACCTCTGGGCGGGTCTCCGGATTCGGCTGGGCCGCCGGTTACGCCGGCAGTGTGGTGTTGCTGCTGGTGGTCTACCTGGGCTTCATTTCCGGTTCCGGCCCGAGCCGCGGGCTGCTGGGCCTGCCCGCACACGACGGACAGAACATCCGCGCGGCGATGCTGTTGGCCGCCGCCTGGCTGGCGGTGTTCGCGCTGCCCCTGCTGTTCACCGCGCACCGGCTGGTCCCCTCAGATATTGCGCCCGGGTCGCCGGCCAGCCTGCTGTGCGGTTATCGGAAACTGTGGGCAGACCTCACCACGGAGTGGCGCCGTGACCGCAACCTGGTCTTCTACCTGCTGGCCAGCGCCGTCTTTCGAGACGGTCTAGCCGGGGTGTTCGCCTTCGGTGCCGTGCTGGGCGTCAACGTCTACCGGGTCTCACCCGCAGACGTGCTGGTCTTCGGGGTCGCGGCCAGCGTGGTGGCCGCGATCGGGGCGGTACTGGGTGGGCTGGTGGATGACGTGATTGGATCCAAAACGGTCATCGTGGTTTCCCTGGCCGCGATGATCGCCACCGGCGTCACTTTGATGGCGCTGTCTGGACCGGGCGCATTCTGGGCCTGTGGCTTGGCGCTTTGCCTGTTCATCGGCCCGACACAGTCGTCGGCGCGAACCCTGTTGTTGCGGATGGCCGTGGAGGGCCGGGCCGGCCTGGAGGGCATGGCTTTCGGTCTGTACACGATGACCGGGCGTGCCGTGTCGTTCCTGGCGCCGTGGCTGTTTTCGGTGTTCGTCGACCTCTTCCGCGCGGACCGCGCCGGTATGGGAGGTCTGTGTACGGTGTTGGCGCTGGGATTGCTGGCGATGCTGGCGGTCAAGGTACCGCGGCATCCGGCTCGCCACACAGCGGTGGATTAACCGCCGCCGGCGCAGATCGTCAGGATCGTCCCGGTGCGTTGACGCACCTGGGTGCCGTCCACCGACACCGAGCAGGTGATCTGCTGGCCGATGTTGACCACGGTGACGCTGGCGGCGGTCGACGCTGGCGGGTCCAGGCTGACCTGTTTGCGCCACGGCAGCACCACGTTGAACTCGGTCTGCAGCACGCCACCGGTGTCGATGTAGGCGATGCTGATCGCGCGGCCTTCGCCGGTCACGTTGTAGACCACCGTCTGCGCCACACCCGGTGCAGTCGACTCGGTGGGCGGCGGCGCGGCGGTGGGTGCCGTGCTGGTGCTAGGCGCGGGCGACCGAGTGGGCGGCGATGGGAGTCGGGGCGTCGTGGTAGGGAGCGGCGTCGGCATGGCGGTGTTCGGCATGGTCGGCAACGGTGTGACCGCGGTCTGCTTCTTCGCCGAGCCGTTGGAGATCATCAGCGCGATAACCAGCGCGACGACCAGCAGCACCGCCGCCCCGGCCAGCAAGAACAACCAGCGCGGTGACCGCGGCGGCTCCGGCGGGCCGCCTTGGCCGCCGGCGAACGCACCACCCGAGGGTGGCTGGCCAGGCGGCTGAGCCGATGTCCAGTACCGTTGCGGCGACTGTGCGGTCGGGTTCGGACCGTTCGGCGGGTACCCCACGCCGTAGGTCGGCACCTGGCCGGCATAAGCGGGATCGACGGATGGCGGATAACTGGCCACGGCCGGCTCGGTTGCCTCCGCGCCATACTTGGTCGGCTCGACGCCCTCGGGTCGATCGCTCATGCCCACCTCATGGTTTGCAGGGTACCTGCGCTTCGCGACGCGCGGTCTCGGATGCTATCGACCAGCCCTGCTACCGGCCTTGCCGTTGCCCGCGGTTGTCAGCGCGCCGACGGTCATCGCATGCATAACCTCACGAGAGCGCACCCTGCCGGGTGGCTTACTGTTGGCCGGCTTCAAGCTGTGCGGAGTCGAGTTCAACAGGCCGAACACCGCGTGCGCCATCAGCCGCGCATCGGCCTCAGCCAGCCCGGGGTGCAACTCGCGCAGTACACCGACCCAGATCTCGACATACTGGCGCTGCGCGCTGCGCACCTGTCGTCGTGCCGTCGGTGGCAGGTGGGCAAGATCACGGTCCTGGATGCGGATGAGATCCGGTTCGCCCAGTGCGAAGTCGAGATGGAAGTTGATCAGGCCGTCCAGCACGGCCGTCGGTTTTCGGCCGCGGCACCTGACATCGCGCGCCCCGGCCAGCAACCGGGTGCTGATGCCGACCAGCAATTCCACCAGCAGCGCCTCTTTGTTCGGAAAATGCCGGTAGATGGCCGGGCCGCTGACTCCGGCCGCGGCGCCGATATCCTCTAGCCGCACCGCCAGAAAGCCCCGTTCAGCGAACAACCGCTCGGCCGCCGCCAGCAGCTGGCCGCGTCGGTCTGATTTGAGCTGGCTGCGCCGACTGGTGGGCTCGTCTTGGCTGCGCGGGATGGACACGGCCATGATCCTCCGCTCGTCGTGGACAGCCCGGTTAATGATCACTAACATAGCATCTGTTAGTCGCGGTTAACTCGGCCGTGGGAGCGTAGTGGCAACTGCGGAATCCACCGAAGACGGTGGCCGGTTGGAGCGGCTGTCGTATGCCCGCGGGGAGGCGCAGCCGCCGTTGTTGGAATCCACCATCGGCGCGGCCCTGGCCGCTACTGTCGCCAGTCACCCGGGCCGCGACGCCTTGGTGGACATTCCGGCACGCCGGCGCTGGACCTACGCGGAGTTGCTGGCGGATGTGCGCCGGTTGGCCACCGGACTGAGCCGAGCCGGCATCCGCACCGGGGACCGGGTGGGCATCTTCGCGCCGAACCGTTGGGAGTGGGTGCTGACACAGCTCGCCACCGCCGAGCTCGGTGCGATTTTAGTGAACCTCAACCCGGCCTACCGGGCTCACGAACTGAGCTACGCGATCCAGCAGTCCGGACTGGTGATGGTGGTCGCTGCACCCGGCTTCAAATCCGTGGACTACGTGGCGCTGCTGAACGAGGTAGCCCCGCAGTGCGCGGACTTACGCGAGGTGTTGTTCACCGGCAGCCGTCGATGGGACGAACTCGCCGGCGGTGAGGCCGACCTTTCCGGACTGGCAAAGATCACCGCGACTTTGCATAGCCGCGACCCGATCAACATCCAATACACTTCCGGCACAACGGGCTTCCCCAAAGGTGCGACACTGAGCCACCACAACATCCTCAACAACGGCTATTTGGTCGGCGAGTTGCTGCGCTACACCGAGCTGGATCGGATTTGTGTCCCGGTGCCGTTTTATCACTGTTTCGGCATGGTGATGGGCACCCTGGCGGCGATCAGCCGCGGAGCGGCCATCGTCATCCCGGCGGCCGGTTTCGACCCCGCCGCCACGCTGCGGGCAGTGCACGACGAGCGGTGCACCAGTCTGTACGGAGTCCCCACCATGTTCATCGCCGAACTGGACCTGCCCGACTTCGCCGACTATGACCTGACCAGTCTGCGCACCGGGGTGATGGCGGGCTCCCCGTGTCCGGTCGAAGTCATGCGCCGGGTGCTCGACGACATGCACATGGCCGAAGTCTCGATCTGTTACGGCATGACCGAGACGTCGCCGGTGTCCACTCAGACAAGGTTCGATGACTCATTGGCGCATCGGGTCGGCACGGTGGGCCGAGTCTGCCCGCACTTGGAGATCAAGGTGGTCGACCCCAACACCGGCCGCACCGTGCCGCGAGGGGTAGCCGGCGAATTCTGCACCCGCGGTTATTCAGTGATGACCGGCTATTGGAACGACCCGGCGACGACGGCCGAAGCCATCGACGCCGACGGATGGATGCACAGCGGCGACTTGGCGGTGTTGGACGCCGACGGATACGTGCGGATCACCGGTCGGATCAAGGACGTGGTCATCCGCGGCGGGGAAAACATCTACCCGCGCGAGATCGAGGAGTTCCTCTACAGTCACCCCGACATCGCCCAGGCGCAGGTCATCGGGGTGCCCGATGAAAAGTACGGCGAAGAACTCATGGCGGTGGTGACCTTGTGCGACGGGGCGGCACCGCTGACCGCCAAGCAGCTTCGTGACTTCTGTACCGGACGGCTGGCCCACTTCAAGATTCCGCGATACCTGCTCGTCGTCGACGAGTTCCCGATGACCATCACCGGCAAGGTCCGCAAGGACGAGATCCGCAAGCAGGCAATCGAGTACCTGCGCGGCAACTGACGTGGTATTCTCGACATCAGTTAATTTGCATTAACTGAGTCGAGGAGGCGTCGGGTGGCGTTGGACAAGGTCGTGGCGACCGCCGCGGAGGCCGTCGCCGACGTGACCGACGGGGCATCGCTGGCGGTGGGTGGCTTCGGACTTTGTGGCATACCCGAGGCGTTGATCGCGGCGCTGCTGGACCGCGGCGTTCGTGATCTCGAGACGGTCTCCAACAACTGCGGCGTCGACGGTATCGGGCTGGGGCTGCTGTTGGACCACAAGCGGATTCGACGCACCGTCAGCTCGTATGTGGGAGAGAACAAGGAGTTCGCCCGGCAGTTCCTGGCCGGTGAGCTCGAAGTGGAGCTGACGCCGCAGGGTACGTTAGCCGAGCGATTGCGCGCCGGCGGTGTCGGGATCCCGGCCTTCTACACCCCCACCGGCGTCGGCACCCAGGTCGCCGACGGCGGCCTGCCCTGGCGTTATGACTCGTCCGGCGCCGTGGCGGTGGCCTCCCCGGCCAAGGAAACCCGGGTTTTCGACGGGGTCACCTATGTGCTGGAGCGGGCGATCCGAACCGATTTCGCGCTGGTGCACGCCTTCCGAGGCGACCGGCACGGCAACCTGGTGTATCGCGAAGCCGCCGCCAACTTCAACCCGGATTGCGCAGCGGCCGGCCGGATCACCATCGCCGAAGTCGAACACCTCGTCGAGCCCGGTGAGATCGACCCGGCGCAGGTGCACACCCCCGGGATCCACGTGCACCGGGTGGTGCATGTACCGAATCCGGTGAAGCGAATCGAAAGGGAGACGGTGCGATCGTGAGCCTCACCCGAGACGAGCTGGCCGCGCGGGTCGCGGCGGAACTGCGCGACGGTCAGTATGTCAACCTCGGCATTGGCCTGCCCACGCTGATCCCGAACCACATTCCCGCCGATGTCACGGTTGTCCTGCATTCGGAGAACGGCATCCTCGGCGTCGGACCATATCCGCGCCGCGAAGATCTGGACGCCGACTTGATCAACGCCGGCAAGGAGACAGTGACGACGTTGCCGGGTGCGTCGTTTTTCTCCTCCTCGGCGTCGTTCGGCATTATCCGCGGCGGACACCTCGACGTCGCCGTGCTCGGCGCCATGCAGGTCTCGGCGGTCGGGGACCTGGCTAACTGGGTGATTCCCGGCAAAATGATCAAGGGCATGGGCGGGGCGATGGACCTGGTGCACGGTGCGCGGCGGGTGATCGTGATGATGGAGCACATCTCCCGCGACGGCAGCGCCAAAATCGTCGAGTCCTGCAGCCTGCCGCTGACCGGGGCGCGCTGTGTGGATCGCATCATCACCGACTTGGCCGTCGTCGACGTCACCGACCGCGGGCTTCAACTGGTAGAGACCGCACCGGGTGTTTCGGTCGACGAAGTCGTAGCGAAGACGGAACCGCCACTAGCACTTCCGGTAACCCTGTGACCACTGCCCCTGCGACTGATGCCCAGGCGACGTTCGCTGACGAACATCGCCGGCTGGTTGCCGAGCTTAACGCCAAGCTGGCGGCCGCTGCGCGGGGCGGCAGCGAGGCGTCCCGGAAGCGACACGTCGCTCGCGGCAAGCTACTGCCGCGAGAACGGGTGGACCGGCTGCTTGACCCGGGTAGCCCGTTTCTGGAGCTGGCTGCATTGGCAGCCAATGGCATGTACGACGACGAATGCCCCGGGGCCGGGATCATCGCCGGGATCGGACGGGTATCCGGGCGTGAATGTGTGATCGTCGCCAACGACGCCACCGTCAAGGGCGGCACCTACTACCCGATCACGGTTAAAAAACACCTGCGCGCCCCGGAGATAGCGCTGCAAAACCGGCTGCCCTGCATCTACCTGGTGGACTCCGGCGGCGCGTTTTTGCCCCGCCAAGACGAGGTGTTCCCCGACCGTGAGCACTTCGGTCGGATCTTCTATAACCAGGCGACGATGAGTGCCCAGGGCATTCCGCAGGTTGCCGCTGTGCTGGGCTCCTGTACCGCGGGGGGCGCTTACGTGCCGGCGATGAGCGACGAGGCCGTCATCGTCCGGGAGCAGGGCACCATTTTTCTGGGCGGACCGCCCCTGGTCAAAGCCGCTACCGGGGAGGTTGTCACAGCCGAGGAACTCGGCGGCGGTGAGCTGCACTCGCGAGTGTCCGGGGTTACCGACTACCTGGCCGACGACGACGAACACGCGC
>CAZPZQ010000150.1:0-8325 GCA_964590745.1 uncultured Mycobacterium sp.
GCACCGAAAGTGCCTTTCTGGACTGGGCCGATTAGTGCGTTAGGAACATCAATCGTCCCAGCTCAGAAGGTACTTTCATCGTTTCGACACCCCAACAACGCCCAATCGATCCGTGGATCGAGGTCTTGGTGTCTGGTGCCTCGGATGGGGCTTGGAAGGGACGATGAACATACGGCCGGCCGGAAGAACAATTCGCCGGGGACGCGGTGCGCAAGCTGCACCGTGCTGATGAGATCGCTGCGAGGGGCGGGACCAACGACGAGATCGCTGCCGGGCTGCAGGCTTGGCCGGCGGCGCTGTACAACTGGCGGCGCACCTACGGCGGCATGGATGTCGATGCCGCCGTAGGGTGCTCAAGGAGCCGCGCGAGCAGAACAGTCGACGCTAGTGGCTGCTGGCCGAGGCGGAGCTGGAAAAGGATGTCTGTCCGGATGGCTGGCCAAACCGCAGCCGTTCAAGCAACCACCTGCCGGGGTAACGTGTCGAATCCCGCACCGCGAGCTCTGGCCACAGGGCAAAGTCTGCCTCTGTCAGGCCCGCACCGCGACACCTGGAAGATCCACGGCAGAGACAACCTGTCGTTCATCCGCACGCTGCGCATCGTCCGCTGCCATGTCACCGCGTAGTCGGGTTTCCCGCTAACCGGCTGGCCATCAGCCTCGGCCACGCGATCGTTGAAATCCTCCAACGCCCCAATCCCGCCGGACGCCAGCGCACCCGTCCGCGCGCCACCACACGAGCAGGTCAACCCAAATTCCCGCGAAAATCCCTGAGCCACAACAGCTGTCATCCACAGTGGACCACCCGAGCTCCGACTCAGCCGTTTACAAGGTTAGGTTAACGGCTTCGCCGCCGAACCAGAGTGGTCCCAACGGTTGACTTTATTTCCATTGTAAAGTAGCTTACTTTACACCTGAAAGTTAGCTGGAGGGCTGAATCAAGCACAGACTGGGACCTGCTGACTGGCGTTGCATTAGGGTCGCCCGCCCGGTAGCTACGAGGCCACGTTGCGGCACCGCGACCGTGGCCGGATGTTGTCTACAGCCCTAGCGCACTATGTCCCCAAACTTCGGAAGCCGACGAACTTGGCCATGGTCCGGAGGGTTAATCGCATGCACATCGGAAACGATTGAGAGGAGAGGTAATGGACGGAATCCATGACGCAGGCGGGATGAGTGGATACGGTCCGGTGCAGTACCAGAAGAACGAGCCGTTCTTCCACTATGCCTGGGAGGGTCGTGTTCTGTCTCTGCTCACCTGGATACACCTCAAAGGGCTGTCGTGGTGGGACAAGTCCCGGTTCTATCGGGAGATGATGGGTAACGAGGATTACGTCACCGTCATCCGCGATTCCTACTACACCCACTGGCTCAGCGCGGCTGAGCGTCTCCTCGTGGATGCCCGCATGTTCACCGAGGAGGAGCGCAAGCATCGGGTACAGGAGATTCTGGACGGCACCTACGTTCCGCGTAAGCCGTACGAGGAATTCGACAAGGCCGAAATCGATCGAGCCATCGAGCGGCTAAACGAACCGCACTCGCTGGTGGTGCCGGGGCCCGAGCCCGGCTTCAAAGTCGGTGACCAGGTCCGGGTGAAGAACATGAATCCGCTCGGCCATTCCCGTTGTCCGAAATATGTGCGGAACCGGGTCGGTGAAATCCTGACGTCGCACGGCGCCGAAATGTACCCGGACACCGCGTACGCCGGGGACCTCGACGACGCGCGGCCGCTCTACACGGTGGGCTTCAAGGCCTCCGAGCTCTGGGGCGACGACGCGCACGCGCGCGACATCGTTTACGTCGATCTGTGGGAACCGTATCTCACTGCGGCCTGATTTCTGCATGAAAGGTGATCAATCAAATATGAGTGAGCATGTCGACAAGTACACGGAATACGAGGCTCGGACGAAAGCGATCGAGACGCTGCTATATGAACGCGGCTTCGTCTCGCCGCAAGCCGTGGACCGCGTGGTTTCCTTCTACGAAAGCGATATCGGACCGATCGGTGGAGCCAAGATCGTCGCCAAGTCGTGGGTGGATCCGGAGTACCGTGAATGGCTCAAAAAGGATGCCACGGCGGCGATGGCATCGCTGGGATATGCCGGCGAGCAGTCGCATCACATGACCGCGGTCTTCAATGACCCCAAAACGCATCACGTGGTCGTGTGCACGCTCTGTTCTTGCTATCCGTGGGCGATCCTCGGTCTGCCGCCTGCGTGGTACAAGAGCATGGCGTACCGGTCGCGGGTGGTGGCCGACCCGCGGGCCGTCCTCCGCGACGAGTTCGATCTGTCCATTCCGGACGACGTCGAAGTGCAGGTATGGGACAGCAGTTCGGAGATCCGTTACATGGTGGTTCCTGAGCGGCCGGCGGGTACCGAAGACTGGTCGGAAGAGGACTTGGTCAAGTTGGTTACCCGGGATTCGATGATCGGCGTGCAAAAGGCGCTGACACCGGCGGAGGCGGGATGATGGCGGTGAATTCGATGAATGAGCTGCTGCCCACAGCCGGCGAGAGCGCTCCGCCGCGGACAAACGGTGAATTGGTTTTCAACGAGCCGTGGGAGGCAACGGCCTTCGGCCTCGCGGTCGCGTTATCGGACCAGAAAACCTACGACTGGGAATTCTTCCGGCAGCGGCTGATCAGGTACATCGCCAAGGCAGAAGGCTGCGAGGCATACTACGTGAGCTGGTCGAAGGCATTGCAGGCCAGCGTGGTGGAGTCCGGGCTGCTCAGCGAAGAAGAGATCCTGGACCGGATGGCGTCGATCGGCTACGACAGTCAGTGACTCGCTGGTGGCAAGCCGTAGGAACGCGGGACGACGGCGTCGTCGACGCCGGCCAGGTCGGCCAGCAGCCCCGATTTCGGCCGCGGGCCGACCCGGTGCCGCAGCAGCGCACCTATCCTGCTGACCGGTGCCGGCACAAATAATTTCTCAAGGATGGTGTTCTCATGACTGAAACCAGTACGGCCCCCGCCATTGTCGAAACCGAGGGTGGCGGCCGCGAACAAATATGGCCGCTGCCCACTGACGAAGCGAATCTGCTGAGCCTGCTCCGGCTGTGCTTTGAGGAGTACTGGAACGACATCTGGTTCGGCGTGATCGTTCCGGGGGTTGCCTGGGAGGTCGCCGCGCCGAACCCGGCCAAGCGGATCTCCATGCTGGACGGTTACGCCACGGTCGACTTCGGCGCGTGGCACTTTCACCTGTGCATTGGCGAGCACAAGGCGAGCGGGGCCGAGCAGGGTCAAATACGCAGATGTTCCCGCGCAGAGTTGTACCGCACCATGGGTGGCGACGCGTGCCTTCCGGTGTCCTGGGGGATGCGGTTCTACAATGGCAACGACCAGCAGATGATGACGGTTCTGTTACCCAACCCGTTCATCACCCGCGAGCAGAAGGTCCGCCGGGATCCGGACTGGGATCGACTCGAATTCTGGGATCGGCTGCGGGCCACCTATCTGGGTCTGGACCCTGACCCGCTGGATCGCGCCAGCCCCCGCTTCAAGCACGGCTGATCGCAAGTACTGCCGCGCAATCGGCCGGGTCCGTCCCTCGACGGGCCCGGCCGATTGCGTTGGGCTCTGCGGGCTTATTTCGCGCACCACCGCCGGATCTTGCGTCAGGACGCCGACGCTACGACGATACCGAGCTCAGCCGGTGGACTGTTGCCGGTCGGAGAGCCCCAACCGCAGGTGGTCGCTGTGATAGATGGCCTCATCGAGCAGCTGTGCCACATGCTCGTCGTAGAGATGGTAGACGATACTGCGGCCGGACCGGACGCCCTCGACCAGGCCGAGATTACGCAGGAGTCGCAGTTGGTGTGAGACGGCCGACTGGTTCATCGCCACCGATTCGGCGAGTTCGGTGACCGGCCGGGGCCCGTGCCGAAGTACGCTCAAGATCAGCAGCCGACTTGGAGTCGCCAGCGCCTGCAGTGTGGTGGCCACGTGGGCGGCGTTTTCGGCATCGAGCCGTGCCGGCACCCGGGTGCGCCCGTTGACTCCGTGTCCCATCGTGCTGGCCTAACCCTACGGAGCCGGACACCGACGCGTGTTGGCCCGATCCGCCAACATCCTGATTTTCTTTCGGCATCCGGTCGCGTCGACTCCCCATCGGACACCCAACGGCGCCGTGCCCGCGCCATATTTGCTCGCCGGTCGTTTGTCCCAACGTGACACGACGTCGACTCTAGTCGTTTGCTGAATGGATTTCATGACATTTGCTGAGATAGGGCTGCGTGCGGCGATCCGGGAAACGTCGCGGTGGCGTCGCATCCGGATTTTCGGCAGGGTCGCTCACGTGGCGGCGGCTGGGGAAACCTTCTCCTTGAGTACCTCGAGTGCCTGCCGCAGGCAGGTGCGGATGCGGCTGGCGCGGGCGAAGATCGCGGCCCACACCGCCGCTGTGGTGGCTGTGGTAGCTGACACGTCGCCCTCCTGACCGTACCGACTGAGTGCGGGTAGACGACGAACCACTGACGTCGTGCCGCCACGATATCCAGGAGTCGACACGTGAAGATGTGTCAAGATGAGACAGTGTCGGCGGCGGTTCCGACCGGCCGCATCCGTTGACTCCGCGCCGATTTGGCGGTTGAATCGAGTCGGCCGGGGATATTACCCGGCGCGCGTGTCGTCATCGGAGAGGCGCTGGGACACGGAATGTCTTTTTTGCCACCGGATCTCACGGTCCTCTCACGGCTCGCCTCCGATCACCGGCTCGGTATCGCCGCCCGCGAGCTGCCGATGTATCACTCCGCCGCCCGAGGTCTCTTCGAGTCCTGGGATGTGGTGGAAAAGCTCTACGCCGAGATCGCGCCGACGATCCCGGAACGGACTTGGACGCGACCGGAGGACGGCGACAACCCGCTGGGGGCGTGGTATGTGAAGACCGCCATCACTGAGACCGCGACCGGTGTGCTGGCCGGCCGCGACGTGGCGATCAAGGACAACATCAGCGTGGCCGGCGTTCCGATGATGAACGGGTCGAAGACCCTGGAAGGCTACACGCCCGCCGCAGACGCCACCGTGGTCAGTCGGGTCCTCGCCGCCGGGGGCACCGTGGCGGGCAAGGCGGTCTGCGAGGACTTGTGCTTCTCCGGCGGCTCGCTCACCAGTAAGCCTCGGCCGGTGCGCAATCCGTGGGATCCGACGCGGGCATCGGGCGGATCGTCCAGCGGTCCGGCCGCATTGGTGGCGGCCGGACAGGTCGATCTGGCAATCGGCGGCGACCAAGGCGGTTCCATCCGTATTCCAGCCTCGTGGTGCGGCCTCGTCGGGCATAAGCCGACCTACGGTCTGGTGCCGTATACCGGCGCGTTCCCGATCGAGTTGACCGTCGATCACCTCGGGCCGATCACCCGCACCGTGACGGATGCCGCGCTGCTCCTGTCGGTGCTGGCCGGACCGGACGGGCAGGATCCCCGGCAGCCGGTCGAGCTGCCGGCGGTCGACTACACCGGGTTGCTCGACGAGCCCGTCGCCGGGCTGCGTGTCGGGGTGGTCAGCGAAGGGTTCGGCCGGCCCGACTCGGAGGTGCGCGTCGACCGCACCGTGCGCACGGCCCTGGACCACCTGCGGGCGGCTGGACTGACCGTCGAGGAGGTCTCGATCCCCTGGCACCGGCACGGTGCCGCGGTCTGGCACGTCATCGCCGTCGAGGGCGCGACCTGGCAGATGGTGAACGGCAACGGCCACGGCATGAACTGGAAGGGGCACTACGACCCGGAGCAGATCGAGTTCTACGGTGCCCGGTGGCGGTCCGACCCCTCCGCGTTCTCCGAGACGGTCAAGTTGGTGGTCATGAGCGGCGCATACGCCAGCGACACCAGCCACGGCCGGTACTACGCGATGGCCCGCGACCTCGAGTCACGGCTGTGCGCCGCCTACGACGCCGAATTGGCGAAGCACGATGTGTTGGTGATGCCGACGACGCCGATGTGCGCCACGCCGCTGCCCGCGCCGGGCGCCCCGGTCAGCGAGATCCTGGTTCGAGCCCTCGAGATGGTCGGGAACACCTGCCCGTTCAACGTGACGGGCCACCCGGCGTGCTCGGTGCCGGCCGGCCTGGCGGACGGCCTGCCGGTCGGGATGTTGATCATCGGCGGCAGATTTCAGGACGCCACCGTGCTTCGGGTGGCGAAAGCCGTCGAGGCCGCCTGCGGTGGCTTTCCGCGGCCCGGATAGCTAGGGAGCACACCATGAACGGACTGCACGACCTCGGCGGCATGGACGGACTCGGGCCGATAAACCCGACGCCCGCCGAACCGGTCTTCCGCGCGGAGTGGGAGAAGGCGGCTTTCACCTTCTTCCCCGCGGCGTTTCGTGCCGGCTACCTCGGCATCGACGCATTCCGCTACGGAATCGAATTGATGGATCCGCGGGAGTACCTTTCGTCGCCGTATTACCTGCACTGGGTGCACTCGGTGGAGCGCTACGCGATCGCCGCAGGAGCGGTCGACCCCGACGAACTCGAACGGCGCACCCGGTACTACCTCAAGCACCCGGATGCTCCGCTGCCGGACCACGAACCCAATCAAGAACTTCTCGATTTCGTCAATGCCGCCGCGTTTTCCGGTGCTCCGGCGCAGCGCCCGCTCGACGCCGGCCCGGCATTCGCGGTCGGCGACGTGGTCCGGCTTACCGACGCGGTGCCGTTCGGGCACACCCGGGTGCCTCGGTATGCCCGCGGCAAGGTCGGCACCGTCATCGCGCACTACGGCTCGTTCATCTATCCGGATTCGGCGGCCGCCGGGCGCGGTGACGACCCGCAGCACGTCTATGCCGTGTTGTTCACCGGGGCGACGCTCTGGGGCGAGAAGTATGCGGACCCCAACACCTCGGCGACGGTTGACGTCTGGGAACCGTACATCACCCGCGTCGACACCCTCGTCGACACGGAGGAAGGAGCAACGGTATGACCGGCCAGGACGAGATCGCCGCGCGGGTGAAGGCGCTCGAGTCGATGCTGATCGAGGCGGGCGTCATGACGACGCAGATGGTTGACCGCTTCGCCGAGATCTACGAGCACGAGGTCGGCCCGCAGCTCGGCGCCAAAGTCGTCGCCAAGGCCTGGTCGGACCCCGAGTACCGGGCCCGGCTGCTCGCCGACGGCACGGCGGCGTGCAAGGAGTTGGGCATCAGCGGGCTGCAGGGCGAGGACATGGTGGTCTTGGAAGACACCGACACGATCCACCATGCGGTGGTGTGCACGCTGTGCTCGTGCTATCCGTGGCCCGTGCTCGGGCTGCCGCCGAACTGGTACAAGGAGCCGCAGTATCGATCCCGCATGCTGCGGGAGCCGCGGAAAGTGCTTGCCGAGGAGTTCGGCTACCCGATCCCTGACACCGTCGAGATCCGGGTGTGGGATTCGAGCTCGGAAGTGCGCTACTGGGTGCTGCCGCAGCGTCCGGAGGGCACTGAGGGCTGGACCGAGGAGCAACTCGCCGAACTGGTCACCCGGGACTCGCTCATCGGCGTGGGCGCCGTCGGGGCGGCCCGATGAGTACGGCAGCCGGAGTGCAGCGACCCGATTCGGCCGCGGCCGACCGTCGCAGCGTCGAAGATCTGATCAGCCGTTTGCCGAAAACCCGTGACGGCGACCGTGGATTCGACTACCCGTGGGAGATCCGGGCTTTCGCGTTGGCGGTGGCCGCCCATCACGCGGGTCAGTACTCGTGGAGCGAGTTTCAGGCTGCGTTGATCGACTCGATTGGCCGGTGGGAAGAGCAATTCGGCGCCGACCACTCGTCGTGGTCGTACTACGAGCACTGGGTGAATGCGCTCGAGGCGGTGTTCGCCGACTCGGCGGCGCTGGATCCCGCGGCCCTGCGCGACCGCGTACAGGATGTGCTGTGTGCGCCTGCCAATCGTGATCACCAGGCGGCGCACCGGGGCCCGGTCGCGATTGATCCGGCGATCAGCGCGGTGTGACGCGGGCCCGTTAAACCGTTGCCGTAGGGGCGGTTCTATTCGGTGTCGTCGAGCCAGCCGCCGGGCATCATCGGGGTCCCCGAGTTGCCGCCGAAAGCTTTGTCGACGCGGGTCATCAGCCCGGCGGGTTTGGCGACCCTCGCGGTGGCGGTGGCTCCCGTCGACCCCACCGCGCCGGTGCCGTGGTCGGACGCCGCTGTCTCGTAGGGCGCCTCCGGTTCCAGGTCCATGTACTCGTAGCCCCGGCCGAGTTCCTTCCCCGTGGCCCGTCGCCGTCGCCGGCGGGCCGCAGTGGCCTGCTCGGCAGTCGACTCCGCGGCTGCTGCGGCGGCGGCGGAGTCGGCCGGCTTCGGTGACTTCGCTTGGCCCGCGCTGTTGCTGGCCTTCCTGCTG
>CAZPZQ010000151.1:0-8258 GCA_964590745.1 uncultured Mycobacterium sp.
TCGGCTCCACCTCGATGCTGCAGCGCAAGCTGCGGGTCGGCTTCGCCAAGGCCGGTCGGCTGATGGACCTGATGGAGACCCGCGGCATCGTCGGGCCGTCCGAGGGTTCCAAAGCTCGCACCGTGCTGATCAAGCCGGACGAGCTGGCCGCGACGCTGAACGCCATCCGCGGTCTGGATGCCGACGGCCCGGCGGACTAACGCCGAACGTGCACTGAGACCGAAAAATCCGCCGAAACTTCGCGCTGATGACACGTTCGGCGAGTGACGGTCAGGCGTTCACCACCAACGACAATCCGCGCCGATCGCGAGCGGTCCGGCGTCGTTTGCTGCGCACCAGCAGCCTGGCCACCGCCGTTTCGATGCCACGGGCCAATTCGTCGGCATCCGGGACCGTGTCGAAGTCGGCCAGAATGCCGAAGAACAGTTGGTCGGCGTAGTTGAGGATGGCCACGCCGGTGCGCAGCTGCATCGCGATCGAGGGGATGGGCAGTACCTGAACCACGTTGCAGCCCATGACTTGCAGCGGTTCAGCCGGCCCGGGGACACTGGCGGCCAGGGCCACCACGCTGCGTTGCGGTAACCGGGACAGCAAGTTCATCGTCCAGGCGATGACCGGGAACGGGACGAGCTGCGCGGCCGCCGAGACGATGTTGTCCGCTTGGTCACGGGCGGCGGCTTCCATCTTGGCCAGCCGAGCATGCGTCCTCCGCAACCGCAGCACCGGGTTTTCCTCCTCGACCGGCAGGTACGGCAGCAGCACCGCCTGACGGGTGTCGGTTGGGTGGCGCGCCCCGGCTGCGGGCATCGAGACCGGCATCAGGGTGCGCAGCGAGTCGGGCCGCGGCCGCTCACCGCGGCGCACCAGCATGCTGCGATAGCTCTCGGTGAGTGCAGACAGCGCGACATCGTTGACGGTGACGTCGAACGTTCGGCAAATCTGTTCGACGTCACCCAGGGCGACCCGGGCCGCGGTGTAACGCCGCCGGGCAGCGATCGGCCCGGTCAGGGGCGATCGTGGCCGCAGCAGGCCGGCGGTGACCTCGGTCGAGGTATGCAAAGCTTGCCTGGCGGCTTCCACTGCGCCCGCGGCGATCCCGATCGAGCCCCGCAGTATTCGCTGCCAACCGGTCCGGCCGGTTTGTTCGGCGGACTCCCGGTGGGTGCACGGGTGGCCGGCCGTGCCGGAGACCACACCGTTGTCGGACAGGCCGGTGAGGATGTGCACTGTCGCGATTCCGTCGGCCACGCAGGGGTGCACCTTCATCAGCATCGCCCACCGGCCGCCGCTGAGCCCGTCGATAATCCAGATCTCCCACAGCGGACGGTCCCGGTCCAGCCGCCACGACATCAGGTCACCCACCAGCCGGAATAACTCGTCATCCGAGCCAGGGCGCGGCACCGCGACCCGCCGCACATGATGAGCCAGGTTGAAATTATCGTCGTCGACCCATTCGGGTGCGCTGAGGTCTAAGGTTCGCCGGCGCAGCCGTTGGGCGAAGCGCGGGCAGGCGCCGATCCGCTCGCCCAGTGTCGCCATCAGCGTCTGGTGATCGGGTGTCGGTCCGTCCAGTATCGCTAGGCCGCCGATACCCAGCGCGGTGTGCCGATCGGCGTCTTCGGCGTGCAAGAAACCGGTATCCATGGTTGTCAGTCGTTGCGCCATTGCGACCTCCGGGTAACTGCAACTTGCAGTATCACTATCCCCCAGATGAGGCCACCGCGGCAGGGCCAGAAGTCCCGAGAATCACCCGGTCGTGCGCCGCGTCGGGGTGTCAGAGAACCAGCAGCATCCGGGTGTTGCCCAGGGTGTTCGGCTTGACATAGCTGAGATCCAGGAACTCGGCGACTCCGATGTCGTAAGAGCGGCGCATCTCCTCGAACACGTCGGCACTGACCGGTGTGCCGTCGATTTCGGTGAACCCGTGCCGTTTGAAGAACTCGGTCTCGAACGTCAGCACGAACACTCGTTGCAACTGCAGGTCCCGAGCCACTCGCAGTAGCTGGTCGACGATGTGGTGGCCGATCCCTCGTCGGGTCATCGCCGGATCGACCGCGATGGTGCGCACCTCGCCCAAGTCCGACCACAGCACGTGCAACGCTCCGCAACCCACCACCTGATCCGGGCGGTCCGGGTGTTCGGCCACCCAGAACTCCTGGACCGCCTCGTAGAGCGTCACCAGGTTTTTTTCCAACAGAATCTTGCCGGCGTAGGTGTCCACCAATCGCTTGATCGCCGGCACGTCCGAGGTCCGCGCACGTCGGATCACCGCCCGACCGCCCGAAGGATCACCCGTTAGCTGCACGGAATGCACAGTATCGGTTTCCGTCCAGCCGCTGGGTTACCGATATTCTGTTTGCCGTGTCGGGGCAGCCTCAAACGGGTGCGGCGCTGAGACGCGTCCGGGTGGCAAACCTCGCGAACGCGCTGACCGTGCTGCGACTGATGCTGGTCCCGATCTTCTTGCTGGCTCTGTTTGCCGGGGACGGCCACCAAACCGCAAGCCGGATCGCGGCTTTCGTCATATTCGCCGTCGCCATCATCACCGACCGGCTGGACGGCGCACTGGCCCGCAAAAACGGCATGGTGACCGCATTCGGCACGCTGGCCGACCCGATCGTCGACAAGACACTCATCGGTGCCGCGTTGATCGGATTGTCGGTGCTGCACGATCTGCCGTGGTGGGTGACGGTGTTGATCTTGTCCCGAGAAATCGGGATCACCGTGCTGCGGTTCGTGGTGCTGCGTCGCGGCGTCATCCCGGCCAGCCGGGGCGGCAAACTCAAAACCCTGGTACAAGCGATCGCGATCGGGTTGTTCGTCCTGCCGCTGACCGGGCCGTGGCTGGCGGCGTCCGAAGCGGTGATGGCAATCGCCATCGTGTTGACCGTGGTCACCGGCGTCGACTATGTGAGGTCGGCGATAGCCGACATGCGCGGTCAACGCCCGGCAATGAATTAGGGAACCAACGCGGTAGCTGTTGACGTTGAGTTGAGTGACTGTGGTGATCGGCTCGGCCGGACGAGGGGATGTACAGATGACGGTTTTGCTGCGCGAAGTGGTCGGCGACGTGTTGCGCCGAACCCGGCTGTCGCGGGGCCGTACGCTGCGCGAAGTGTCTGAGTCAGCGCGGGTCAGCCTGGGCTACCTGTCCGAGATCGAACGGGGCCGCAAGGAGGTTTCCAGCGAGTTGCTCAAGGCGATCTGCACGGCGCTGAATATCCCGATGTCGGCGGTGCTCTTCGACGCTGGCCAGCAGATGGCCCGGGCCGAGCGGGTACCGGCAGCGGCCGCCGCCAACATCGATGCCAGCACCAAGGTGGTCATTCCCGCGGCTGTTTCGCTGGCCGGGGTCTGATTCAGGGCTGATCCCTCACCCCGGGCACAGCCAGCCGATACATTGAGCAGCGGTATCCGGCAAGCCCAAGAACCCGACACCGAAGACGGAGCTGACTGATGGCCAACCCGTTCGTCAAGGCGTGGAAGTATCTGATGGCGCTGTTCACCGCGAAGATCGACGAGCACGCCGACCCCAAGGTGCAGATCCAGCAGGCCATCGAAGAGGCGCAGCGCCAACACCAAGCATTGACCCAGCAGGCCGCGCAGGTCATCGGCAACCAGCGTCAGCTGGAAATGAAGCTCAATCGACAACTGGCCGAGGTGGAAAAACTCGGCGTCAACGTGCGGCAGGCGGTGACGCTGGCTGACCAGGCGACCGCCGCCGGAGACACCGCGAAGGCAACCGAGTACAACAATGCCGCCGAAGCGTTCGCTGCCCAGCTGGTCACCGCCGAGCAGAGCGTCGAAGACCTCAAAGCGCTGCACGACCAGGCCCTGTCGGCTGCGGTGCAGGCGAAAAAAGCCGTCGAACAGAACGCCATGCTGTTGCAGCAAAAGATCGCCGAACGCACCAAGCTGCTCAGCCAACTCGAGCAAGCCAAGATGCAAGAGCAGGTCAGTGCCTCGCTGCGATCGATGAGCGAGCTCGCCGCACCCGGCACCACCCCCAGCCTCGATGAAGTGCGGGAGAAGATCGAACGTCGGTACGCCAACGCAATCGGGGCGACCGAGCTGGCGCAGGGCACGGTGGCCGGCCGCATGGCCGAAGTCGAACAGGCCAGCGTGCAGATGGCCGGCCACTCCCGGCTGGAGCAGATTCGCGCCTCGATGCGCGGCGAAGCGCTGCCGGCCGGGGAACCGGCTGGCCGGGCCGCTACTGAGCAGCCGACTTCGGCGACCCCTGCCGCGAAGGCTGGCGACACCGCGCCGGAAAAGCCGCTTGGCCAGCAGTAGAGGAAGGGTCACAGCTTTGACGGTCGAGTCAAGACGGCGGGCGGAGCGCACCGGCCAATGGCGGTCGGTGCTGCAGCGCGGGCTGGACACCGGTTACCGACTGTCCGGTCGGCTGGTTCAGTGGATCAGTGTTGCCCTCGAGCCGCGAGCAAGGTTGCTGCGGCGACGACGGCGGGCACTGCGCTGGGGTCTGATCTTCGCCGGGGGTTCCCTGTTCTGGGGGCTGGCGACGGTGCTGCTGGCAGCGTGGGGCTGGTTCACCTTGCTCCTGCAGATCACCGGCCTGATCGCTGCGGTGCAGGCGTTTGCGGCGACCTTGCTGCTGGTGCGATATCGCTGGCTGCGCTCGATTCCACTGCCGGCCCAACGGCCGGGCGGGACGCGGCGACTGCCGCCGCCGGGTTCGGCGGCACGGCCCGCGATGACTGCGCTGGCTGCTTCCGAACGGGGGCTATTCGCATTGCTCGGAGTGCTGGAGCGGGGCGCACTGTTGCCCGCCGGTGAAATCGCTGACCTGACCGCGGTGGCCAACCGGACCGCGGCGACGATGGCGGCCACCGCGGCCGAGGTGGTGTCCATGGAGCACGCTGCCGAGTCGGCTCCGAACTCACGCTCGTATCTGGTGCCCACCATCAACGCCTTCAGCACGCAGCTGGCCGCCGGCGTTCGTCAGTACGACGAAATGGTCAGCGCGGCAGCACAATTGGTTGAATCAACGAACAATGGGCAGGCAGTTCCGGCGGGGTCGGTGAATTCGCCGATGTCGCGGCAGCGCTATCGAGCCGAGCTGGTCGAGGCCACCGACCGGCTGGTGAGCTGGGCGCAAGCGTTCGACGAACTCGGCCGGCCGGCCTAAAACATCGGCCGCAGCGAGGGGAACACGGTGGCCGCCACTGCTCGCACGGTCGCCTTGAACATGTCGAAGAAGTCGAAATAGTCGCGCCACAGCGTAATACGTCCGTCGTGCACGTCGAAAACGCCGCATACCCAGAACTGCAGTCGTAGCGGACCGACAGTCAACGCATCGGTGCGCTCGGTGAGCACCGCCGACCCGTCCGCCGCGATGCGGTGTGTCTTCACGTCGAATTGGGCGCGGCCCTGCATCCGGCGGAAGACTGCGACGGTGGCCTTGCGGCCGTAGATCGTCGGCAGCCCGACGTTCTGGTACACCACGTCATCGGCCAAGGCGGCATCTGCGGTGTCGAGATCCTCGTCGGCCAGGGCGTTCAGAAACACTTCTACGATGCGGATGTTGTCAGTGGCCTCCGCGGGCGGCTGCTCGGTGGTCGGCTCGTTCATGTGGTCAGCCTAAGACGACGGTGCTGTGGCACGGTAGGGCAATGCGGGTGGTGGTAGTCGCCGGGCCGGATCCCGGCCACGCCTTCCCGGCGATCGCGCTGTGTCAACGGTTTGCCGCCGCGGGCGACGTTGCGACCCTGCTGACCGGGGTGCAGTGGCTGGATGCGGCGCGGGCTGCCGGGGTGGACGCCGGCGAGCTGGCCGGCCTGGATCCCACCGCCGCCGACGACGACCACGATGCCGGGGCCAAGATCCATCAACGTGCCGCGCGGATGGCGGTGCAGAACCTGCAACTGCTGCGTTCGCTGGAACCGGATCTGGTGGTTTCCGATGTGATCACCGCCTGCGGCGGCATGGCCGCCGAGTTGCTGGGCATTCCGTGGGTCGAGCTGAACCCGCATCCGCTGTACTTGCCGTCCAAGGGGTTGCCACCGGTTGGCAGCGGGTTGGCTCCGGGTACCGGCGTTTTCGGCCGGCTGCGGGACGCCGTGATGCGGGCGCTGACCGCCCGCTCGTGGCGGGCCGGCCTGCGCCAGCGTGCTGCGGCCCGGGCCGGGATCGGCCTGCCGGCCCGCGACCCCGGGCCGGTGCGTCGGCTGGTCGCCACGCTGCCCGCACTGGAGGTGCCCCGCCCGGACTGGCCGGCCGAGGCCGTCGTGGTGGGGCCGTTGCACTTCGAGCCCACCGAGCAGGTGCTGTCGGTCCCGGGCGGAACCGGGCCGGTGGTGGTGGTGGCACCGTCGACTGCGTTGACCGGGGCGCGCGGAATGGCGCAACTGGCGCTGGACTGCCTGGTGCCGGGCACCGGGTTGCCGGCCGGCGCCCGGGTGGTGGTGTCCCGGTTGGACGGCCCGCAGTTAACGGTGCCGCCGTGGGCGGTGGCCGGTCTGGGGCGACAAGACAAGCTGCTGGCCCGCGCCGACCTGGTGATCTGCGGCGGCGGACACGGCATGGTCGCCAAGGCGCTGCTGGCCGGGGTGCCGATGGTGGTGGTGCCCGGCGGCGGAGACCAGTGGGAGCTCGCCAATCGGGTTGTGCGCCAAGGCAGTGCGCTGTTGGTGCGGCCGATGACCGCGGATGCACTGGTGTCTGCGGTCGGTGCGGTGCTGGCGTCGCCGGAATTCCGGGCCGCCGCCCGCCGTGCGGCAGACGGTGCCGCCGACGTGGCCGATCCGGTTCGGGTGTGCCGGGACGCGCTGGCCGGCGCCGGGTAGCTTCGGCGGAGTGCGGTTGACGGAATTCCACGAGCGGGTCACCTTGCGGTTCGGCTCGGTGTACGGGGCGTCGGTACTGGCCGACCATGTGTTGACCGCGCTGGGCGGGCGCACCGCCGCCCAGGCGATCGAAGACGGGGTGGAACCGCGCGACGTTTGGTGGGCGCTGTGTGCCGACTTCGACGTGCCGCGGGATGAGTGGTGAGGGCTGCTTTCGGTGGCCGCTGGCTTACCATTCCGCCGGATAGCTATGACGAGACCCGGCCGTTATGCGGGGAGGCGGAGTTGCTCGACCGGTTGCCCGGTGATGTGCGCGATCAGGTCGAAGTCCTTGTCCAGGGCCAGCACTGTCAGCCCGGAGAGTTCAGCGCAGGCCGCGACGAGAAGATCCGGGATGGATGGGCCCCGATGCTGGCCACGATCGGTCAACAGCAGCTGCACCTCAATTGCGCGGTCTTCGGCTGCGGGGGTGAGATATTCGACCGGCATCAGGGCAAGAGGTGGTGATACTGATTCGGTGCGCGCCTGGGCTGCGGTGCGAAACGAATACCCGACCTCGAGGCGGGTGACAGTGCTGATCCGCACCATGCCGCGTTCGATGCGGTCGATCCAGTCCGGCGCCTCCGGAGACTGCGCTAAGCGGCTGTATGCGGACTTGTCGATGAGCCAGGTGGTTACCGCCACGCGGTCTCCATCACCCGAGGGTTGTTGAGGTCCTCGGCCGCTTCAGCCGCACGCCGCAGGTCGTCGACGGTGAGCTGGCCCTTGGGTGCGGCCTGCGATCGTTCGGCCTCGAATCTGCGGCGCAGGTACTCGTTGCGAGAGAGGCCTTGAGCCGCGGCCTCGGTGTCGATGCGGGCGACCGCTGCTTCCGACAGACCCCTGATCAACACATCCGGCATAGACTTTCACGACCTCCTGATATCGACGATATCATGTCGGCGTTGTTCGCTCTGTCGAGGTGGCCGGCGTAACGGCCCGAAGTCACCTACGGCGTGTCACCCTCGAGTCGAACATCCGTTCGCCTAATGTGGGGGGAGTTCGGCGGGTGAGCTTGACCGCGGGACGAAGGGTTTGTCAGACCCTGTCACTAGCGTCACGGCCAACCGACCGAAACCGGTCAACCGAACACCCGAACTATCAGGAGAAACACCATGACGCAAACCCCTGACCGCGAGAAAGCACTCGAACTGGCGATGGCCCAGATCGAGAAGAGCTACGGCAAAGGATCGGTGATGCGCCTCGGCGACGAGGTACGTCAACCCATCTCGGTCATCCCGACCGGATCGATCGCCCTGGACGTGGCGCTGGGCCTGGGCGGCCTGCCGCGCGGGCGGATCGTGGAGATCTACGGACCCGAATCCTCGGGCAAGACCACCGTCGAGCTGCACGCGGTGGCCTACGCCCAGGCCACCGGCGGGATCGCGGCGTGCATCGCCGCCGAGCACGCGT
>CAZPZQ010000152.1:0-8236 GCA_964590745.1 uncultured Mycobacterium sp.
AAGCCGCGCCGTCAAATCATCGATCTTGCGCAGCGCCTCGGTGACAATCGCCCGATGATCCGGCGATCCAGCCATCACACTCAACCCAGCCTTTCCGAAAGTTGCTGGAGCAGTTCATCATCGGTGAGGGCATCGTAAGCGTCGGTGTTCTCTTGTTCGGCCACCTCAACCAGTTCGGGAAGGATAGTGGCCAAGTAGCCGGTGAGCGCTTCGACCGTCGGGTAATCGAAAACGACGGCTGCCGGTAGGACTTCGCCGAGACTCTCGGACAGTGACCGCTGCAGGGTCACGCTCATCAGTGAGTCCATGCCGGATTGGAAGAACCCGACCGCTGGATCAAGCAACTGCGCCGATGCCAATCCCATCGCGGCAACGACCTCTGCGGTGACGTGCTCGGCCAGCAGATCGCGGCGTCGCGCGGGGTCGCAGTCCCGCAACCGGGTGCGGAACTGCGTGGTCTTCGGCGTCGTCGTGCGGTCAGCGTCCTCCTCCGGCGACAGCAGGTCGTCGACGATGTGTAGTGCCGCACGGGTGCGGTATGCGGTGGCCAGCCTGCCCCAGTCCGCTGCCACGATCGTGCAGCGCACCGGGTCACCGGCGCCGATCATCCACGGCAGTGCCTGAATGGCGATTTCATCGGGCATGGGTTCCAGGCCCGAATCCAAGGTTATCTGGCGTTCGGCTTCGGATTGGCTGTCAGTCAACGACTTCCACAGACCCCAGTTAATCGCGGTCGCCGGTAAGCCGGCGGTTCGACGTGCGTAGGCGAAGGCGTCCAGAAAGGTGGTTGTCGCCGCGTAGTGGGCCAGCCATCGCGAGCCGGTCAGCCCGGAGATGGAGGTGAACAACACGAACTGGCTTACCGGATGTGGTAGCGACAGTCGGTGCAGTAAGGCTACCGCATCAAGTTTGGGTCGGAACATTGCGGTGACGTCGTCTTCGGTCATGTCGCGCAGCGTCACCGGCGCGCCCCCGAACGCGGCCAGATAGACACCGCCCAACGCGGGAAGGTCGGCACCGAAGCGATCGAAGAGCGCGGTCATCGCGTTCTCGTCGGATGCATCGGCGGCCACCGTCACCAAGGAGGTGCCCGCGCTGGACAGGCTGGCGGCGAGTTCATCGAGGCGTGATCCCGGATTACGGGATACCGCAACGATGGTTTCCGCACCCATGTCGGACAGCTGGCGGATAAGGTGCGGGCCGACGTTGCCGGTCGCACCGACGACCAGATGGCAGGTGCTCGTTGCGGTTTCGGTATTCAAGGTCATCGGCGAGGCCGATGACGGGTAACCCGGTTGCAGCCGCGGAACGCGCCGTACCCCGGACCGGTAGGCGACCTGGTCTTCCCCGTCGCCGGGGTAGGCTTCCGCGACTACATACTTGGTGACCAGTCCGTCCGGCACCGATTGGTCGACGTCGATGATGCCGCCCCAGATCTCGGGATGTTCCAGCGCCAAGGTCCGTCCCAGACCCCACAGCACCGCATGGCTGGGATCGGTGCGCTCGCCATCGCTGACGGCCTGACCGTTGCGGGTGAGCAGGAACACCCTCGGCGGGCTGGCTGTCTCAGCTTGCTCGACTGCGGCCGCCGCCAATCGGCGGGCGGCGTTGAACAGGCGGTAGCCCGGCGTGGCGGTGAATCCAGCCGCTGCTGTCGGGGGTGCGTACAGCACATCCGTGACGCCACCGATGGCCTCGGCGAGTACCGGGTCCGGGTGGTCCAGCGTCGACGGGCTGAGTACCCGCACCGCGTCGCCGAACGTCCGGCGCATTTCGGTGCCCAAGCCGTCGTCGGCGATCACCAGCCAGGATCCGCCGGAAACATCCGGGTCGGCGGGGGCGACCGGTGATTCTCGAACCGGCCAACCCTCCTCGTACCACCACTCGGCCGGGACTATTCCGGTGTCCGCAACCCGGTCGGCGCTGACCTGGCTTCCGCCGCGGCGCCGAATCGGCGCGACGTCGGCCCAGAACCGGGTGTGCTTCCAGGGCGTGGTCGGCAACATTGGATGCGGTTCCGGCAGATGCGGGGTGTGCGGCGGGTGGCTGGTGTGCGTCCGGTTGACGTTGGTGTGAAAGCTCACGGTGTCGTCGCCGTCGCGCCAAAGCGTACCGATGCTGTGGTGGTGGGTGCTCGGCTCCAGGGTGTCACTGATGGCGTGGGTCAGGATCGGATGCGCACTGACTTCGATGAACGTGGTGTATTCCCGCCCGGCTGCGCTGATGGCCTGGCTGAACCGCGCCGGCTGGCGCACATTGTCTGCCCAGTAGTCAGCGTGCAGCGCCGGGCCGGCCTCGGCACCGCCGGCGACGGTGGACAGGAACGGGATGATGGGAACCTCGGGTTCCAGCCCCGCCAGCGCGGCGCGTAGATCGGGCAGAATCGGGTCCATCAACGCGGTATGCGAGGCGACCTCCATATTCACCCGGCGGGCGAACCGGTTCTGCGCACTGACCGTGGCGATCGCCGCCTCGACCGGGTCCACCGGCCCGGCGATCACCGTCTGCCGTGGCGACAGGTAGCCGGCCACGCTCAGACCGGAAAAGTCGGCGATCAGCGCCTCGGTCGTTTCGGCATCCAGGTTGAGCAACGCCACCGCGCCCTGACCGGCCAGCCGGGACATCAGTTGAGATCGGGTGGCTATCACCTTCAGCCCATCGGCCGGGCTCAATGCTCCGGCGACCACAGCGGCGGTGACCTCGCCCATTGAGTGGCCGATGACGGCATCGGGGTGCACCCCGTAGGAACGCCACAGTTCAGTCAGGGCCAGTTGCAGGCCCATCAGCACCGGCTGCACCTGTGCGTCGCCGCTCACCGGTTCGCCGCCGGCGATCACCTGCCACAGCGAAAAGCCCACCTGCTCGGCGAACACCGGTTCCAGCCTGGCGAGCGCTGTGGCAAACGCCGGCTCATCGGTCAGCAATTGGCGACCCATCCCGGCCCAGTGCGAGCCCTGGCCGGAATACACGAATACGATGCCGGGACCGCACGAACCGTCATGCGGGCCCACCACGCCGTCTGCCGACCGACCGTCCGCCAACGCTTGCAGACCCGCTACCGCATGGCTGCGGTCACGCGCGCAGACGGTGGCGAACCGGCTGTGCACGGCACGGTGATGGTTGAGCGTGTGGGCCACATCCGGAAGGTTCACTTCAGAGCCGGCGCCGTCCATCCACTCCGCCAGCATCCCGGCCAGCGAACCGATCCGCTCGGTGGTATCACCCGAAACCACCAGCGTGGTCACCGCGGATGCGGGTTGGCGAACGGCCGGCTGATACTCCGGAGCCTGTTCAATGACGACATGCACGTTGGTGCCACCGAATCCGAAGGCCGACACACCGGCCCGTCGCGGTCGGTGCAGAACCGGAAAGTCCTGTTGTTCGGTGACCACCCGCAGCCGCATCTGGTCGAATGCGATGTGCGGGTTGGGCGTCTGGAAGTGCAGATTTTTCGGGATGCTGCCATGCTGCACCGCCAACACGGCCTTGATGAAACCGGCGATCCCGGCCGCCGCTTCCAGGTGGCCCAGATTGGACTTGACCGCACCGATCAGCAGCGGGGACTCCTGCTGGCGTCCCCGTCCCAGGACGGTGCCGAGGGCACGCGCCTCGATGGGATCCCCCAGCAGGGTGCCGGTGCCGTGGGTTTCGACGTAGTCCACGTCCTGCGGTTGCACCCCGGCATTGCTGTAGGCCGCACGCAGCACCGCCATCTGAGCGGCGGGGTTGGGTGCCAGCATGCCGTTGGACCGGCCGTCGGAGTTGACCGCTGAACCACGTATCACCGCAAGTAGGCGGTCGCCGTCCCGGCGCGCGTCGGACAGTCGTTTGAGCACCGCAACGCCGCACCCCTCGCCGCGCACGAACCCGTCGGCGTCCGCATCGAACGCATGACAGGCACCGGACGCCGACAGCGCACCAGTTTGATCGAACGCACGGAAAACCGCAGGCGAAAGCAGCAGATTCACTCCCGCTGCCAGCGCCAGATCCGAGTCGCCGGCCCGCAGACTCTGGCACGCCAGGTGCAGCGCGACCAGCGATGACGAGCAAGCCGTATCCACCGTCACCGAGGGCCCGCGCAGGTCGAGGAGATACGACAATCGATTGGCGATGATGCTCAGCGCGCCGCCGGGGTTACTCCAGGCGTCGACACCGGCCAGATCAAGCGACGCCAGATACCCGTAATCGGTGTAGCACGCACCGGCGAAGACGCCGGTCTGCGAGCGGCGCAACGAACTCGCCGGTATCCCGGCATGCTCCAGCGCCTCCCACGCGACTTCCAGCAGCAACCGCTGCTGGGGGTCCATCTTGGTGGCTTCGCGGGCCGAGATGTCGAAAAACTCTGCGTCGAAGGCATCGATGTCGGCCAAGAACGAGCCCCACCGGGTGGTGCGGGCAAGGATAGCTGCTGTTTCGGGTGAGCCGTCATCGAACGGCGCCCAGCGATCTCCGGGCACCTGCTCGACCGCGGAGCCACCCCGGCACAGGAATTCCCAGAATGCCTCCGGGCCGGTGCCGGCGCCCGGGAATCGGCACCCGAGACCGATCACCGCGATCGGCTCATCGGTGCCGTGCTGGTGCGCATCGCGGGTCGGTATCGCATCGGGTTCGGGCGCAGACCCGCTCAAAAAACGCGTCAACTCACCGATTGACGGATGTTCCCAGAGTTCCACCGGCGAAACCGGCCGGCTCAGCAACTCAGAGAGCTCGCCACAGAGCACCACCGCGTCGCGCGAGCCCACGCCGAGGTCATTCACCGCTGCGTCAATATCGATGTCGTCAGGGCTGCAGCCGATGTTGGTAACCAGGTAGTCGACCAACCAATGCCGAAGGCTTTCCTCGTCGAAAGCTGCTGTCATGAGCCGGATCCGATTCTCGTCATCAGATACCGTCCCGCCCGGCCGAGGCCGATTCCACGCTATCGAACAACTCATTCAGCACACTGTCGGCGGAACCCAGCAGCGCGCCGGCGTCGTGGTTAGTGCTCGATTCATCCTCCGGTGACAGTTTCTTGGCGAGGTGGCCCGCCAACGCGGTGATCGTCGGATGATTCCACAGCATCGTCGCGGACAGCTCGATGCCGACCAGCCGCTCGGTATCGCGGCGTACCGACATCGCCATCACCGAGTTGAGACCCAGTTCGGCGAACGGCTGGTCCAGCGCGACCTCGGCTTCGGACATGTGCAACTCGCGGGCCAGGATGGCTCGCAAGCCCGCCTCGAGTTCGCTGAGCACGTCCTCGACCGACATCTGCGACCACGCCCGGGCCGGCGCGGCATCCAGGTCGGCGCCAGGGCCCAGCGATGCGCCGGAGGACGGCATCGGAGCCATCACCGCCTGGCCGACGTCGTAACGATGCAGGTATTCCCAGGCGGCAAACGCTTCGTCGGGGGTGATCGGCCGCGAACCCATCCGGTCCAGTTCCTGCACGGCGACGTGGGCATCCTTGCCGAACCCGAGTCCGTGCCATGCCACCCAATCCATACTGACCGTGTGGCAGCCCTGCCGGTGACGTGCTCGACCCAGACCATCGAGATAGGCGTTCGCCGCCGCGTAGGCCCCTTGCCCCGGCACGCCGAACACCGCCCCCGCGGCCGCGGTCAGGAAGAAAAACTCAAGGCTGCCCGGCGGGAAGGTCTGGTGCAACGCCTGCGCGCCAGCAATTTTCGGCCACAGGGTGCGGTGCAAGCGACTGGTATCGACCTCGGTCAGCAGTTGGCCATCGGTGACACCGGCGGCATGGACGACGCCGCGGATCGGCGGCAGACCGTCGTCGTCGCGTCTGGCCAGGAGAGCCTGCACCGCGGTGGTCGATCCGACGTCGAGGCCCACCGCCTCGACCGCGACACCTCGCCGCTCCAGGGCCTGAACAGCGGCGATCTTACCTCGCATGTCGGCATCGATGACGGCGCTGGCCCAGCGCCGACGCGGCGGCAGCGGTGTGCGTCCGACCAGCAACAAGCGGCGGGCGCCGTGGTCTGCGAGCCACTCGGCGATGAGCAGTCCGAGGGCGCCCATGCCGCCGGTGATGAGGTATGTCGCATCCGGTCGACACCGCAGCGGTCCTCGTACCGGCTCTCCGGAGACCGGCGCCAGAACAGGCGCGAAGAACACACCGCCACGCAGGGTCAGCACCGATTTGGCCGATGTGGCCAGCACCGACGCCAGCGGCTCAGCGACATCACCGATGTCCGCATCCGCGTCGATGTCCACCAGACCACCGCACAACTGGGGCTGCTCGGCGCGGATCACCCCGGCGAGACCCCAGAGGCAGCTTTGGCGCACCGCTGCCGCCGAATCGGCGTCGCGGACACCGCGCGTGACGATCCATAGTCTCGCCGGGTGATCTTCGCGCTGCACCAACCGGCGGACCAGGTCGGACACTTCCGCCGAAAGCCGCACCGCGCAGTCGATGTCGCCTCGCGAATTGCCGTTGTGAGCACCGTCGACGGACTCCGCCAGGTAGAGGACGCACTCTGCTTCGGCGAGCCCGGCCGGGCGCCAACCGATCGATGCGAGACGGTCGTGCAGCACGCGGGTGTCGCTATCAGGTCCGACGATCGCGACTGTGCCCATTTTTTCGGGCGCTTGCTGATCGGCACCGTCGAAGACCTGCCATTGGATGGTATGCGCGAACGAGCGGGGGTCGTCTTCCGGAGTCGTCGGGTCCGAGTCCACCGCGGTGTAGCGCAGTGAGCGGATGTCGATACAGGTGCTGCCGTCCGATGCTTTGGCCGCGATATCGACAACCAGTTCCGCTTCGCTGCTATCGCGTAGCCGCACCTCCACCGATCCGCGTGGATCTGCCAGTTCAGCGCCAAACCGGATGCTTTCGGCGGCGGCCGGAACCATCAGTTGTGGATTGGAGCCGCCCACCAACCGGGCCAGGTGTATGGCGGCGTCCAGCAGCGCGACTGCCGACGCCTCCGGTAATCCGACCTCGGCGTGCAGTGTGTCCACCGCAGAGCGAGCCGACTGGATCGACCAGCCGAATGGCCGCCCCTCACTGCCCCACGCCCGCCACAGCGAAGTGACCGACTCGTCAATGAACTCCACGTCCACCAAGTCTCGCCCGGACGGATCGCGCCCGTCGTCGCGGTGCGACATTTCCGTGTCGTCCGGATCCGAGCGGTAGGCGATTCGCGCGCTGACGTGTCTGGTCCACCGGTGTGCGGCGCTGTCGGCGGCAGGCCGCGACGACACGTTGACCGCGTCGGCACCGGCAACCACCTGAACCACTCGCGGCGAGTCGATGACGATTGGATGTTCGAATCGAACGTCGGACAGGATCGATCCACCGCTTTCGGCTGCGGCAGCCCAAACCGTGTGCAACAGAACGGACGCCGGAACCAGTGCCACGCCGTGGTTGCGGTGCTCACCCGGGTACGGTTTGGTCGCGGCAGTCAGCCGAGCCTGCCACAGGTGGGTCGGTGGGACGGTGCTGACCGCGGTATGCGCACCGAGCAGGGTGCCCGGCCGAGGCGGGGATTGCGCCGCTAGTGTCGGATTCTCCACGGCCATCCAGTGTCGGGCGTGCTGCCAGGGGGTGGCCGGCAGGACGACGTGCGGCCCGGGCGGGTGCGGTGTCTGGGGCGGCTGGGTGACGTGGATGCGGTTGAGATTAGTCCGGAAGCTGACGGTGTCATCGCCGTCGCGCGCCAGCGTGCCGACGCTGTGGTGGTGGATGGGTCCCAGGGTTTCGCTGATGGCGTGGGTCAGGATCGGGTGGGCGCTGATCTCGATGAAGGTGCTGTGGTCTCGACCGGCAGCGGCGACCGCTTGGCTGAAGCGGACCGGGTTGCGCAGGTTGGCCACCCAGTAGTCAGCGTCCACTATCGGGGCGGGCCCGTCGCCATCGACCACGGCCGAGATGAGCGGAATCTGTGCGGCTTGCGGTGTGAGATCGGCCAGAGTGGTCCGCAGTTCACCCAGGATGGGGTCCATGAACGGGGTGTGCGAGGCAACCTCCATGTTGACCCGCCGGGCGAACCGGTCTCGGGCGCCCAGCGCGGCGATCACCGCGTCGACCTGCTCCGGCGGCCCGGCCACCACGGTCTGACGTGGTGACAGGTATCCGGCCAGGCTGACGCCGGGGTAGTCGCTGATCAGCTGCTGGGTAGCCTCGGCATCCTGCTCCAGCAGCGCTACGGCACCGTGACCCGCCAGCCGGGCCATCAACGTCGACCGGGTGGCGATCACCTTGAGCCCGTCGGCCGGGCTCAACGCCCCGGCCACC
>CAZPZQ010000153.1:0-8221 GCA_964590745.1 uncultured Mycobacterium sp.
TATAAACTAATGCGAAATCAATGAAGGAGAAGTAATATAGACATAATAGATGTTCGAGAATTAACACGCCTGATGAACGAAGAGAAGAAGGCCAACGAACACGCCTGATGAACGAAGAGAAGAAGGCCAACGAACGGAGCTGACGATGGCTGACCCGGCCCGAGCGCGCCGGCTGGCCAAGCGGATCTCCACCATCGTCGCCTCGGCCATCGAGTACGAGATCAAAGATCCGCGGCTGGCCGGTGTGACCATCACCGACGCGAAGGTGACCGCCGATCTTCGCGACGCTACCGTCTACTACACGGTGATGGGCTCCACTCTGGAAGACGATCCGAACTACGCGGGAGCTGCCGCAGCACTGGGAAGGGCTACCGGCGTGTTGCGTTCCAAAGTTGGCGCGGGCACCGGTATTCGATTCACCCCGACGCTGACCTTCGTACGGGACACGGTGCCCGATGCCGCGCACCGGATGGGGGAGTTGTTGGCCCGGGCGCAGGCCGCCGACGCCGACTTGGCCCGGATGCGCGAGGGCGCCCGCCCCGTCGGAGATGCCAATCCCTACCGGCTAACTGGAGACGACAGCGGTGACGGTCGGGCCTCGGACGACTGAGTCCTCGGTGCCGGGGCTGCGCGTCGACGCCGCGGGCGCCGCAGCGGTGTTGTCCGATGCCGCTCGGGTCGTGGTGGCTTGTCACATCCATCCAGACGCCGACACCATCGGTGCCGGACTCGCGTTGGCGTCGGTGCTGCACCGTTGCGGCACAGCGGTACAGGTCAGCTTCGCCGAGCCGGCCGCCCTGCCGGAGTCGTTGCGGACACTGCCCGGCGGCGAGTTGCTGGTCAGCCCGCATGCCGTCGATCGCGATGCGGATCTGACCGTGACAGTCGACATACCCAGTGTCGACCGGCTCGGTGACCTGCGCTACTTGGCCGATCCGGGCCGCGAGCTGTTAGTGATCGACCACCACATGTCGAATGGGTTGTTTGGCAGTGCGAATTTCGTTGACCCGATCGCAGATTCGACCACGATGCTGGTTGCCGAACTGCTGGATGCGTGGGGCAAACCGATTGATCTGCCGGTGGCGCACTGCCTGTATGCCGGGCTGGTCACCGACACCGGGTCATTCCGGTGGGCCAGTGCCCGCGCGCACCGGCTGGCAGCCCGGCTGGTGGAACTCGGAGTGGACAACGCCGGGATCAGTCGAACTCTGATGGACAGCCATCCGTTCGCCTGGTTGCCGATGTTGTCTCGGGTGCTGTCTTCGGCGCGGCTGCGAACCGACGCGGTCGGCGGGCTCGGCCTGGTCTATGTCATGGTCAGCACCGGCGAATGGAGCGCGGCGCGCTCCGAAGAAGTGGAGAGCATCGTCGACATCGTGCGTACCACCGAGCAGGCCGAAGTGGCCGCCGTGTTCAAAGAAGTCGAGCCTGAGCGCTGGTCGGTATCCATACGGGCCAAAGCTCTGGTCGATGTCGCCACTGTCGCGTCGAGGTTCGGCGGGGGCGGGCACCGGCTGGCTGCCGGTTACACCACCGCCGGCGCGCCCGGGATTGTGGTCGCAGCTCTGGTCGCTGCGCTCGGCTGACCGTCGCATTTCCCGGCGCTGCGTGCCCTCGCCGACACGCGGCGGGCAAAACCGTTTTCCCGCACTTGTGTCGAGGATGGAACCCATGACCAATCAGCGCGAACGAATGCTCAGCGGGGAGCCGTATCAAGCCAACGATCCCGACTTGGTCGCCAGCCGAAGGGCCTGCCAGCGCTTGCTTGACCTGTTCAACGCTACTGGGGCCGACGATGACGACCACCGCGAGCAGTTGCTCCAAAGCCTGCTCGGATCGTTCGGCGCCGGATCGGTGGTGATGCCCCGCTTCCAATGCGACTACGGGACATACATCAGCATCGGTCAGAACTGCTTTGTCAACTACGACGCCATTCTGCTGGACTGCGCGCCGATCACGATCGGCAATGACGTCTCGATCGGCCCCCGCACCCAGCTTCTTGCCGCCCTGCATCCCGTCGATGACCACGCCTTACGACGCAACGGCTGGGAAGCATCGGCACCGATCACGGTCGGCGACAACGTCTGGATCGGGTCCGGGGCCATTGTGTGCCCAGGCGTGAGTATCGGCGACAACTCGGTCATCGGGGCAGGCAGTGTGGTGACCAGGAGTGTGCCGGCCGGTGTCCTCGCGGCCGGTAATCCGTGCCGGGTCATTCGTGAAATCACATCACCCGAGGTTCAATCCGGTGATTGATCGCCGGGCAACTGCCATCTGCTCGGCATCATCGGAACTGTTGACCCGCCGCCAAAAGAGTCGCCGGCCAAGGTGGCCAAGCCGGTCGCTGCAGCATCGGGGTGATCGGCGACCCCGGCGAAACCCAATGCGCCCGCGCCGCGATCCGAAGCCGCCGACGGCGTGTCCCACTCCGGCTCGACTTCGACGTTCATTTCCATATATCCATGTCCGTGGCCCTGCATCTGGGTCCGGCGCCGCCGCCGCGCCGGTCGGTTTTCCCGGGCGGACGCGGCGGTGGTCGCGGGTGCGGCAGCAGCGCTGCGTGAGGTCGGCTCGCGCGTCTTGGCTGCGGCAACCATGCCCGCTGCCGATCCGATGCCGGGTCCGCCCACCAGGTAGGGGAAGGCCAAAGCTTCCGTGCCGGTGATCGGCGGTGGCGGCACAGGTGGCGGTGCCGGCGGAGGAGCGGTGGCGGCTGCCGCGGGAGCCGGGGCCGACGCAGGGACCGCGGCCGGCGCTGAACTCAACACGGGCGCCACCGCAATCGCCGGCTGATGCTCGGCTCCCACCGGGATCGGCGGCGCAGCAGCGGGCGCGACGGCCGGTGGCGCCATCCCGGCCAACCCGGCGAGGCCGGCGAACCCGCCCACCGCCGGCGCGGGCGCCACGCTGGCCAGAGCCGGTGCCAGCTGCGGACCGAGCAGCTCAGCAAGCTGGAGAAGTTCTGGGATCCGGTGGGTGAAAAGCTGGATGCCCAACAGGACGGCAACCGCGATCTGCTGCGCTGGGTTGTGTGCCGCGGTCAGATAATCCGGAAGGTAGGTAGATCCGACGACGGCATCGTTGAACATCCGCTCGATCACGGTCAGCGGAGTGCTGCCGGGCGGCAGCGGTCCAGGATTGAAATCGCCTTGCGGGAAAATGAGCTCCCAAAACGAGTTGGCGCCGTTGTCTTTATAGATGTCTCCGGGGATCAAATCCTTGAACAGCTGGGCCAGAAAATCGTCTGGGACTTGCCCACCGTGCTGCGGTGGCGGCGGTGGCGCGTGGTTCGGGGCTCCGGGATTGTCCGCGTCGACTTTCGTGATCTGCGGTGGCGGTGGGTCTGTGGGAGCTGCGGCGACCGCTGCGGTCGATACCGCGTCGTAGAGGCTCATGGTGGCGGCCGCTTGGACCCACATCCGCGCATAGTCGGCTTCGTTGAGGGCGATGGGGATGGTGTTGATTCCGAAGAAGTTTGTCGCCACCAAGGCCGCGTGTGCGGCGTGGTTGGCGCTTAACTCCGCCAGGGTCGGCATGGCCGCCAATGCGGCGGCGTATGCGGCCGCCGCGGTTTCCTGCTGGGTGGCCATCGTCGCGCTATTGGCGCTGGCCTGCAGTAACCACGCCAGATATGGCGCGTTCGCGCTCCCATACGCATCGGCGCTGAGCCCTTCCCATGCTCCGGACTGCACCGCGCCCACCAGAGTCGACAGTTCGTCGGCCACCGCCGCGTACTCGGTGCTCAACGAAGTCCACGCGGCCGCCGTCGCAGTCAGCGAACCCGCCCCGGGCCCGGCGGAAAGCAATGCTGAATGCACCTCCGGCGGGGAGGCCATCCAGACCAGCACGGTCACGGTCGGGGCGCCCCGTTCGAATACGCCGGTCTGTCGGCTCTGGAAAGACCGCTAGCGTCCACTTGTGCCGTCGTGGCAGCCACTGGGTTGAGTTCTCGCCCCCTCGACTACGGCATAGAAGAGTCACCCGCCGGTCCTCACGGTAAACCTGGGCAGGCGGGTGCTGCAGACGATTTGCAAGAAAACTGCGAATGGTCCGCAGGAAGGCGGCGAGTGTCGGTTTACCGTAGCTGGGCTCGGCCACGCTGCAGGACGGCGTCGCGGTTGGCTGCAATCTGGTCGCCGCTGGCCTGGCGCATCCATTGCTTGGCCGCTGCCGCTTCGAGCCACAAACCGGCAGCGGTTTCTGATTCGTCGATGCGGTGATACGAGGCCAATAATGCCCGCACCGCGCCTGGATTGTTGCCGACGATCGACGCCGCCAGCTGTCGCACTGCCGCAAGCAACTGATCATGCGGTACTACTTCGGTGACCAGACCGGCGCGCAGCGCATCGGCTGCCGATAGGTAATCACCGGTGAGGCTCATCCGACGGGCCAGGCCGACTCCGACGCGCTGCGGAAGCCGAACGCTCAGCCCCCACGTCGGCAACAGCCCAACCCTGGCGTGGGTGTCGGCGAACCGGGCCCGTTCGGACGCGATCAGGATGTCACAGCACAGTGCCAGTTCCAGCCCGCCGGTCACTGCCGCCCCGTTGACCGCGCCGATCACGGGTTTGGCCATCGCCGGCCACTGCGGTGAGATGTCCGGCAGATCGGCAGAGCTGCCCAGCTCCTTGAGATCCAAGCCGGCGCAGAAGACCGGATCGGAACCGGTGACGACCACTACATCCACGCCGTCGTCGCGGTCAGCGTCGGCCAGCGCCGCAAAGAATTGCCGGCGTAGTTCGGCCGACAGGGCATTGCGAGCCCGCGGACGGTTGAGCGTTAGGGTTCGTATCCGAGCCTCGGTGTCAACCAGCAGAATGTCGTCGGCCACGGTCACCGGTGCGCTTGAATGGTCCGGATGATCTGCGCGGAGAGTTTCGAATCGCTCAGCAGTTGGTCGACCAATGCGGCGAGGACCTCTTGTCCGGTGACCCGGGCGCGTCCGAGCCGATCGGCGGCTTGGCGCTGCCAGATGTCGAGCCCGCGGTGCTGAGCCGGCGAAAGGTCAACCGTCCGCCGGGTTCGGCGGGCGGCCGACTGTCGGATGCCGAACGGCTCGGTCGGCTGAACCGCGCCCACAGGCGGGCGTGAAGCGCCGTCTGCTGTGACGGCGTCGGCTTGCGCCGCGTTGGTGGAGTCCATGTCCGTGCCCCCCGTTCGCTCAGAACTTCAGTATGTCTGCATGTCAGTATGCCTGCAGCGGTGACCGCCGGATCAGAGCGTCCGCGGCCCCGTGGTAGCAATCCCGGTAGTTCCCTGTCGTCTCAATCTACGCGCTGTGCGCCAAGCGTTGGAAGGGGATGCGTGATCGCCGTCGCGGTGTGTGCGGCCTCGGAATTTGTGCTGTCGACGACTCGGATTGCTGCCCTGGAATGGATATAAGCGAGGGTATATAAATCGCCCCAGTTATATTTGCTGAAAAGTGCGTAGAGTGGCGCCGTCTGAAAAGAGGCCGGTGATGTATCGACCTGAGGAGTTCAGTGTTTCAGTAGGTATGGACCTGCACGGATCCGTATGCACGGATTTCAGTAAGCCGATTGACCTGCATAGATAATGTTACTGACATACTGACTCCGCGCCGGAAGGGATCGACGTCGCTGTGCGCTTTCAGTGGTTTAGTATTTGCAGATAATCGTCGAAAATACGTTCACTTAAAATTAGCTGCCAATGCAGCCGATGTTTGGCATATGCGGTTATAGTCAGGGCATCGGGAATCCCCGTAAAGAAAAAGCGATGAAGGAGGTTGTTATGTCGATCTCGATGCGTTCGACCCGTCGTGTCGCGACGGGCGCGGTTGGCGCCGGTGCGCTCACCGGTGCGTTGCTGTTCGGTGCGGTCCCCGCGGCGCAGGCTGCCCCTGTGCCGACCCCGGTGTCCCAATCCAGCATGGGCGCGCTGACCGGGGAGTTCAGTCCGCCGGCCGCGGCGGCCAGCCTGACCGGGCACGCCGGCCCGCCCGGGGTGCTCCCGATGTGGTGGCACCACCGCCACTGGTGGCACCACCAGCATCACCACGGCGGCTACTTCATGCACCAGCGCGGGCACTTCGGACACCACCACCACTGGTGGGGACACCACCGCTGGTGGAACCCGGTGCGCTGGTTCTGGTTCTGGTGACCCGCTGATGGCTGCGCCGATCGGACCCCGCTGAGAGATTCCGACCTAGGGGCCCGACCGTGGTGAACACCCGGCCTGCCGGTGCAGGCCGGGTGTTCACCTGTGCGGCTACGGTGGCGGGCCGGTTAGAACCGGCAACACCAGCCGGGAGGCCCCGAATCGCAGGGTGTGCGTGGTCGGCTGCAGCCGAACACCGCTGACCGGCGGCTCTCCGGTGCCCAGGTTGCGGGCATACCGGGGATGGCAACCGCCTGCTACCAGAACCCGAATCCGGTAGCCGGCGGGAAACCGGTGTGCGATCGCGTCGAGTTCGATCCGCACCGGGCCGGACCAGTTGTGCAATCGCCGGTATCCGTCGCTGACATTGCGTGACTGCCCGACGGGGTCCACCTCGCTGATCCGCACGAACACGTCGACGTGCGGGTTGTCCGAGGTGTGCGCTAACTCGACGACCGGGGTTCCGGCCACGTCGAGATCTGCGGCTAGCGGATCGGCGGTGAAGGTGACCACGTCGTCGCGGCGGGCCAGTGCAGTGTCATTGCGGTAACCGCTGCGCGGCGACAGCAGCGGTCCACCGACGGTCGGGGTGGGCCGGTCGGGGTTGTATCGAAAGCGTGCCGATTCAGTCGCCGTCGGAGGAGTCACCGCCAGCCCGCCGCCCGGTTGCAAGTACCAGCACCGAGCGGTCGCCGGCGGCGGCCATTCCGCGATCTCACGCCAGCCGTGACCGGTGATGAATACCCGAACCGGATGGGACCGCCGCTTGACGCCAGCACCGCCGAGATGGCTGTCCAGCCAGTCGAGCGTTTCCCGAGTGACGACTCCCAAACCCCTGGTCAGCATCTGGTTATGCGTCCATGGACCGATCGTCAGCGCGACATCGACATTGCGGCGATGCAGCCGGCGGTACTGCATCAGCGTTTGGCCCAAGAACAGGTCCTGCCAGCCGCTGACCAGCAACACCGGCACCTCGACCCGGTCTAGCGCCGCACCGAACCGGTATTGCTCCCAGAACGGGTCGTCGGGGTCGGCGTGTTCGATCCAGGATTCGTACCACGGCGCACCGGCACCCAGTAGCGTCCGACCGGCCGCGCCCAGCGGCAGCCCGGCGGCCGCGCGGGCCAACCGCCGCCCGGCGGTGAGTTGGCGGATTCCGGCCCGAAGTCGGCCGCCGTCCTCCTGGTGGGCCATCAGGTCACTCCAGCCCAGGAAGTCGTTGAGCGCGAACGCCCCGGTGCCCCAAGAGGACAGACTGAAGTCGTGCGGACCCACGGTGACAACAGCTGCGGCCAGCTCCGGAGGCGGATCGACCAGCAGAGCCCACTGGGTAAAGCCCAGATAGGAAACCCCGAGGGTGCCGAACGTCCCGGTGAACCACGGCTGTCGGCGCAGCCACGCCACGGTGTCGGCGCCGTCGGCGGCCTCATTCACCATCGGCTCGAACACCCCACCGGAGCCGAAGGTTCCGCGCACGCTCTGCATGATCACGTGATAACCGCGGGCGGCATAGACCCGGGCGAACACCAGCGAGATCGGAAACCCGCGTCCGTAGGGGCCGCGGACCAGCAGGGTGCCCTGGGCATGCCCGGCGGGCGCGTAGTGATCCGCCCGCAGCGTGACCCCGTCGCGCATCGGAATCCAGACCGGCTGCACGGTGTAGCCGGTGCCGGCCGGCAAACCCAGCATGCGGGCGAGCGTGGCATCGCCGACACGTCGCATCCAACTGCGCGCCATTCGCCCCGAGGGCGCTGCGGTGTGCGCGGTCATCTCGCCCAGAATATGTCGGGCGTCACCTCCCGAGGCGCACCACTGTCCCCACGGCGGCTGATCTACTCGGACCGCATCGTGCCCGTCACCATGCCGGACACCCGGCACCGTCGGCCCGCGGCCACCTCGGGGCCGGCAACACCCCCAGTAGGCTGGTAACTCGTGACCATGCCAGAGCCGACGGGTGCGCGACGCCCGACCCTCTGGGCCATCTCGGATCTGCACACCGGTCATCTGGGTAACAAGCCGGTCACCGAATCGCTGCACCCGGTGACGCCCGACGACTGGCTGATCGTCGCCGGCGACGTCGCCGAACGCACCGACGACATCCGCTGGT
>CAZPZQ010000154.1:0-8212 GCA_964590745.1 uncultured Mycobacterium sp.
CTACGAACTGGCGGCCCGCAAGGCCAAGGAAAGCCGCGACGACGTGGCGATCGTGCGGATCGAGCAGTTGGCGCCGCTGCCGAAACGGCGGCTGGGCGAAACCCTGGACCGCTACCCGAACGCCAAGCAGCACTTCTGGGTGCAGGAGGAGCCGGCCAACCAGGGTGCGTGGCCGCGGTTCGGTTTGGAGCTGCCGGAGTTGCTGCCCGCCAAGCTCACCGGGCTCAAACGGATATCCCGCCGGGCGATGTCGGCGCCGTCGTCGGGCTCGTCGAAGGTACACGCGGTCGAACAGCAGGAGATCATCGACGAGGCGTTCGGCTGACGGCCCTTCCTCGGCGAGCGTGCATATCTGTACGCCGACCGGTCGGCGGAACCGTACAATCACGCACGCCCGCCGCGAGTGCGCTTAGCTTGAGGCATGCCCGAGATCAAGCCGTTCCGCATCGCCGTTACCGACGAGGTCCTGAAAGATCTGCATCGGCGTCTCACGCACACCCGCTGGCCGGAGCCAGAGTGCGTTGATGACTGGAGCCAGGGCATTCCGTTCGCGTACGCCCGGGAGCTGGCCGACTACTGGGCGACCGGCTACGACTGGCGGTCCCGCGAGGCCGCGCTGAACCGATTTGATCAGTTCACCACCGAAATCAACGGTCTGGATATCCATTTCATACATCAGCGTTCCGCGCATGCGGATGCGCTTCCGCTGCTGATCACCCATGGCTGGCCCGGCTCGGTGGTGGAGTTCCACCGGGTGATCGAGCCATTGGTCGATCCCACCGCGCACGGCGGGCGTGCCGAGGATGCATTTCATGTGGTGTGTCCTTCCCTTCCCGGCTATGGCTTCTCCGGTAAACCCACGACGACCGGGTGGGGCGTCGGCAAGATCGCGCAGGCCTGGGAGACCCTGATGCAGCGTCTCGGCTACCAGCGCTACGGCGCCCAGGGCGGCGACTGGGGCGCTGCGGTGACCACCGAGATGGGCCGCAATCGTGGGGGTTGCGTGGGCATCCATCTGAACATGCCAATCGCTCGTCCGTCGGACGAGATGCTCTCCGATGCAACGCCTGAAGAACAGCAGGCGCTGGCCGCCCTGGCGGATCACCTGCGTTGGGGGACCGGATACTCCAAGCAGCAGTCCACCCGACCGCAGACGCTCGGCTACGGACTGGTTGACTCACCGGTGGGGCAGATGGCGTGGATCGTGGATAAATTCCAGGCCTGGATGGACTGCGACGGTCACCCGGAGAACGTGGTCAGCCGCGACGAACTCCTCGACAACGTGATGATGTATTGGGTGACCGGGTCGGCCGCCTCATCGGCACGTCTGTACTGGGAGAGCTTCAATAACCTCTACACCGGTGCTCGCGTCGAGCTACCGACCGGGGTGGCCGCGTTCCCCAAGGAAATCGTGCCCCCGGTGCGACGCTGGTGCGAGGCCAATTACCACATCGCCCGCTGGTCGACGATGCCGCGCGGCGGGCATTTCGCGGCACTCGAGCAGCCGGTGCTCTTTGTTGGCGACGTCCGCGCGTTCTTCGCCACCGTGCGCTGACGATGCCGTCGGGGCCGAGGGTGCCCAAAATGCCGCTCTCACCTGCGGCCCTGCGTACCGACGCACCTTCGCGGGCTTGGGGATCAACGGCCCAACGGGTGCTCGGATAGCCAGGCCTCGACCACGGCCTGCGGGTCGGCACCGTCGGCTAGTTGGCGGCGCATGTCGGTCAGCGCTTCGGTGTCCAGCACCCCGGCCACCTGGTTGATTGCCAGCAACTGCGGTTCGGTGAGCGCGTTGCGCCGATACAGTGGGACCACGTTTTCCGCACGAACCAGTGCCGGCTTGCCGTCGGTGAGCACCACCACGTCCTCGGGTATGCCGGGATCGGCGGTGCTGGTCCACGCCGCAGTGATCCGCCCAGCGCGCAGTGCACTGAACAACGCAGTGTCGCCGGGGAATTGGCGCGCAGCGGGCATACGGCAGCGGCCCACCGCCGGCGGCGGCCGGCTCTTCGCGGTGGCGCCCACCGTCAACCCATCGCAATGCCTGGGCAGCGCTTGCAGATCGGTGATTTTCCACACTGCCGCAGTGGCTTTGGTCACCGCTAACGCGGGCTTGTCCTCCGCGGCGGTAGTGTAGTCGCCGGCGGCGATTCCCTCGGGAAGCGCGCCGACCATCGCCCGGTAGACCCGCTTGTCAGATCGCGCGACGATGTCCGGGGCGAAAATCGCCAACAGCCGGCCGGTGAGCCCGGGAAACACGGTGAGCGACCCGGAGTCGAGCTCAGCGATCGGGTCGGCAGTCGTCTGAACGTGCGCGACAGCGCCCGAACCGCGCAGCGCACTTGCGTATAGATGGGCGAGAACAACCGATTCCGGAGCTGTCGTCGCCCCCACGACAAGCGTCGGGCGCCCGGGGTGCCCGCTCCCGCAGCCGGCTAGCATCACAGCCGCCAGCCCGAGCACCAGCCAGCGCATGCCGTGGGTCAGCCGCTTCGACAAGGCCTGCTCAGAATGCCGACTGGTCCGGGTGCGCTGCTGATTCGGCGACTGCTGCCACCGCCGCGGCGACGGCTGGACCCACCCGCGGATCCAGTGGGCTGGGAACGACTCGGTCTGCGGCCAGTTGATCGCCGACGACGGAGAAGATCGCTTCGGCGGCAGCTAATTTCATCGCCTCGGTGATGCGGCGGGCGCCGGCGTCCAGCGCACCGCGGAACACCCCGGGGAAGGCCAGAACGTTGTTGATCTGGTTGGGGAAATCACTGCGGCCGGTGGCAACCACCGTCGCGTATTTGGCCGCGAGATCCGGGTGGATCTCCGGATCCGGATTGGACAGCGCGAACACCACGCCGCCGGGTGCCATCGATGCGATCACCTCCTCCGGGATCACTCCGCCGGAAGCGCCCAGGAACACGTCGGCGCCCTCGAGCGCCTCGATTATTCCGCCGGTGCGGCCGGCCGGATTGGTCCGTTGGGCAAGTTCGATCTTGACCTGGTTCATGTCGGTGCGCTGAGCATCCAGAATTCCCTGCGAATCCAGCACGGTGATATCGGAAATACCCACGGACAGCAGAATGTTCGCGCACGCCACCCCCGCGGCGCCAGCACCGGAGATGACCACCCGCATCGACGCCATATCGCGGCCCAGCACCTTAGCTGCGCCCAGCAGGGCGGCCAGCACGACGATCGCAGTGCCGTGTTGGTCATCGTGCATCACTGGGCAATCCAGCGCTTCGACAGCACGGCGCTCGATCTCGAAACAGCGCGGCGCCGAGATGTCCTCCAGGTTGACCGCACCGAACGTGGGCCGCAGCCGCAGCAGGGTCTCCACAATCTCGTCCGGATCTTTGGTGTCCAACACGAGCGGCACCGAGTCCAGCTCAGCGAAGCTTTTGAACAGCGCGCATTTGCCTTCCAGCACGGGCAGAGCGGCCGCCGGGCCGATATCGCCGAGCCCGAGCACCGCGCTGCCGTCGCTGACCACGGCCACCAACCGGTTGGCCCAGGTGTACCGGGCGGCTAGCGTGTGATCGGCCGCGATCGCCCGGCTGACCTGCGCTACACCCGGGGTGTACGCGATCGATAGCGCCCGCTGCGTGTCCAGCGGCGCCTTCAGCTCGACAGAAATCTTTCCGGCCAGATGGGCTTCGAAGATCTCCTCGTCCCCCACGATGATCCGACGGCTCCCTCCCGCGTCCGGCATGATTTCAGGCATCGCTAGCCAGCGTACTGGCCCGATACCGGGCCCGGCCGAGCGGAGGTGGTTGACGCGGTTCTGCTATCGAAAGCCCTCGGATGACGATATCGGCCGGGTTCAGACCAGACCGAGCCCGGTGACCGCGTCGCGCTCTTCGCTGAGTTCGGCGGCTGACTTGTCGATTCGGCTGCGGGAGAACTCGTTGATCTCCAAGCCCGGCACGATGGTCCAGTCGCCGTTCGAGGTGGTGACCGGGAAGGACGAGATCAATCCCTCCGGCACGCCATAGGAGCCGTCCGAGATCACCGCCATCGACACCCAATTCCCTGCGGGGCTGCCGAGCAGCCAGTCTCGGGCGGCATCGATGGTCGCCGATGCAGCCGACGCCGCCGACGAGGCACCGCGCGCGTCGATGATCGCCGCCCCCCGCTTGGCCACCGTCGGAATGAAGTCCTTCTCGATCCAGTCCTGATCATCCACAACCTCGGCGGCGTTGCGGCCACCGATCTCGGCGTGGAAGATGTCCGGGTACTGCGTGCTGGAGTGATTACCCCAGATCGTCATTTTCTTGATGTCAGTGACGGCGCTGCCGGTCTTTTTGGCCAGTTGCGCGATCGCCCGATTGTGGTCCAGGCGGGTCAGCGCAGAGAACCGCTCACCGGGAATGTCCGGTGCATTGGTCATCGCGATCAGCGCATTGGTATTGGCCGGGTTGCCGGTCACACCCACCCGAACATCGTCGGCGGCCACCTCGTTGAGTGCCTTGCCCTGTGCGGTGAAGATCGCGCCGTTCGCTTCCAACAGATCGCTGCGCTCCATGCCCGGACCTCGCGGCCGGGCACCCACCAGCAACGCCAGGTTGGCGCCGTCGAAGATCTTGGTCGGGTCCGCACCGATCTGCACACCGGCCAGCAGCGGGAATGCACAGTCGTCCAGCTCCATGACCACGCCTTCCAGCGCCTTGAGGGCCGGCTCGATTTCCAGCAGCCGCAACTCCACGGGCCGGTCGGAGCCCAGTAGCGCGCCGCTGGCCAGGCGGAACAGCAGGCTGTAGCCGATGTGGCCGGCAGCGCCGGTGATGGCCACCTTGAGTGGTGTTGTGCTCACGTCGGGTGCTCCTCGGGCAGGACTAGGGTATGGCACTGGTCGGCAATGGTTCGGCTCGAAACTAGCGCACCGCCACCGAGGGAATCCTCGGACCCCGACCCGCGGCGCCCCCAACACCAGTGGCCGCACGCATGCGGACAGCCGATGCCCGGTCGGGACGCGTAGCATTGATCGGCACTCAATCAGACCTGCGCTGTGACGGGGGATTGACCATGCCGTCGTTTCGCGCGTTGCCCTCAACACCGAAGTTCGCGATGCAGGCCCCGTTTGCTGACGAGGAAACCCGGTCGACCGCCGCCCGCTGATACCTTCGATGGTCGACTGCGGCGTCTACACCGACGGGATCCGGCGGCCCGGCGATTCGACGCCCGTCGTCGCGGTGCCCAAGGTGCGTGAGATCGAGACGAGCGGCCAAAGCGCTTTCGCCTGGATCGGCTTGGCCGAACCCGACGACGGCCAGATGCACGACGTAGCCGACGCTTTCGGCCTGCATGAATTGGGCGTCGAAGACGCCGTGCACGCGCGCCAGCGGCCCAAGCTGGAGCGTTATGACGAAAGTCTGTTCCTGGTCAACGCAGGCGCTAGTGGGGTTGAGATGCCCGGCGATCCGGGTCGAGCACATCGACACCGTCGGCTCGCCAGGCCTCGCGCAGGGCGTCGGCGCCCTTGAGTCGCACCCAGGCCGCCTCGGTCGCAGTGATCGGGGTGGCAGACAAAAACCGCACCGGGTCACGCGGTGGCTTCAACGGCATGTCCGCGATGTCGCTGTCGCTCAACAGCACCGCGGTGAAAGGAACCGCACCGGATTGCCGGATCCACATCGGCTCGCCGAGGTCGATCAGCGCACCCGCAGTCAACACCACCCCTTCCACCGCGGGTGCCGCCGCAAGCGCGGCAATGCTGCGGGCCAGGCCGGTGTCCGGGCCGGAAAACCGCAGGCGCAACACCACTTCGGCGCGGGGCCCGTGGATTGGATCGGCAAGGATCTGGTTGGGGTCGCCCATCGGATGCCGGGAACAGCCCAGCGATACGTAATGCACCAGTCGGTCAACGCCCGGGCCGAACCGCAACACCTCGATGGGTTCGGTACCGACGAACGTCACCCGGGCGACATCGGGTTCGGCGGCGAAATGGCCGTGCAGGTACCCGCGTACCCGGTCCAGGTCCTCAGTCACTGGTCCCGGCCGGCGAGATGCTCAGATTGGTACCGGAGTCCGCATCGAAGACAACGAGTTTGGTGGTGTCCAGGGCGATTTGCAGGGGTTGGCCGCCGATCGCCCTAGACGCTGCCGGCACTCTGGCCACCAGCTCCGCCGCGGCGGCATCCTGTCCGGCTAACTCGGCCAGCTGAGCGGGCTGGGCTTCGGCGTCGGTTGGGGTGAAGTACACGTATTTGTCGGCGCCCAGCGATTCGACCAGGTCCACGTTGGCTTGAAACGTCAGCGTTGTGCTGCGCTGACTTTCGTCCAGCAATGCGGCGTCACCGAGATGTTCCGGGCGTACCCCGACCACCACGTTGTCTGCCTTCGGATGCCGGGCAATCACGTTGCGGATCGCCTCCGCCAATGCCACCTCACCGAACGGCAGGCGCAGCCCGGTCGAAGTCAAGGTGGCAGGAAAGAAATTCATCGCCGGTGAGCCGATGAATCCGGCGACGAAGAGGTTGGCGGGCCGCTCGTAGAGTTCATCGGGACTGCCGATCTGTTGCGCCGTCCCGCGGTGTAGCACCACCACGCGATCGCCCAGCGTCATCGCCTCGGTCTGGTCATGGGTCACGTAGACCGTGGTGGTCCCCAGTCGGCGCTGTAGCCGCGCGATCTCGCCGCGCATCTGCACCCGCAGTTTGGCGTCCAGGTTGGATAACGGCTCGTCCATCAGGAAAGCCTTGGGATGACGCACAATCGCCCGCCCCATCGCGACCCGTTGCCGCTGCCCTCCGGACAGCTGCGCCGGCTTGCGGTCGAGCAGGTCGGTCAGATCGAGGATCTTGGCCGTCTCTTCGACCTTCTCGGCGATCTGGCGCTTCTTCACCTTCGCCAGGGTCAGCGGGAAGGCGATGTTCTGCCGTACGCTCATATGCGGGTATAGCGCATACGACTGGAACACCATCGCGATGTCGCGGTCCTTGGGCGCTTTGTCGTTGACCCGTTCCCCGTCGATGCGCAGCTCTCCGGAGGAGATTTCTTCGAGCCCGGCAATCATATTCAACGTCGTCGACTTGCCGCATCCGGACGGTCCGACCAAGATGATGAATTCCCCGTCGGCGATGGTCAGCGACAGATCGCGGACGGCAACAGCACCGTCGGGATAATTCTTGGTGATGTGCGACAGCACGATCTCGGCCACCCAGCTACCCCTTCACCGCGCCGGAGGTTAACCCCGCGACAATCCGTCGCTGGAACATTAGAACAAAAACGATGATCGGGACCGTGATCACCATCGCACCTGCGGCGATCGACCCGGTCGGCTCCTCGAATTGCGAACTGCCGGTGAAGTTGGCGATGGCCACCGGCGCGGTGATCGACGCCTTGGTCGCCGTCAACGACAAGGCCAGCAGCAGGTCATTCCAGGCGAAGATGAAGACCAGGATGGCTGCGGTGACGATGCCCGGCACCGCCAACGGGGCGATCACCTTGCGGAATGCTTGAGCGGGTGTGGCGCCGTCCATCTTGGCCGCCTTCTCCAAATCCCACGGGACCTCCGAAAAGAACGCCGACAGGGTGTAGATCGCCAACGGCAAGGCGAAAGTGATGTACGGGATGATCAATCCCGGCCAGGTGTCGAATAAGCCGACTGCACGTTCGATGTCGAATAGCGGTGTGACAAGCGATATTTGCGGAAACATCGCAATCAGCAACGCGACGCCGACCAACAAGCGTTTACCCGGGAAGTCCAGCCGCGCCACCGCGTAGGCCGCCATGGCGCCGACCACCACTGCGATCGCAGTGGTGATCAATCCGATCCCGACGGAGTTGAGCAATGCCGACCCGAAGACGTCACCAGCGAAGATGCCCCGATAGTTGTCCAGGGTCACCGACGACGGAATCAACTTGCCGTCCTTGACCATCGACGTCGGCTTGAGCGATAGCGACAGGATCCACAACACCGGGATTAATGCATAAGCGACTACCAGTACGTCGACAACCAGCCATCCCGCGGCGCGCCGACGGATGCTCGCTCGCCCGGGCATCATGACCTTTCCGTCCCCGGCGCCGCCGCGCCGAACACTTTGATGAAGATAAACGCGATAATCGCGACGCAGACGAAGATCAGCACCGAGATCGCCGAGCCTAGACCCACGTTGAAGCCCTTGAACAGGTTGTCGTAACCCAGAATCGACACCGAACCGGTGTTGTTGGAGCCATGTGTGAGCACGTAGATGTTGTCGAAGATCCGGAACGCGTCCAG
>CAZPZQ010000155.1:0-8189 GCA_964590745.1 uncultured Mycobacterium sp.
CCGACCGACATCGAGCGGGCCGCCGGGCGGGTCGAGGGGGTACGGCCGGGCTGCGCGGTCGCAGTGCGGCTGGACGCCGGCCATTCACGGGAGACTTTCGCCGTCGCGGTGGAGTCCAACGCCTGGCAGGATCCGGCCGAGGTTCGCCGGATCGAACACCAGGTGGCCCACGAGGTGGTCACCGAGGTGGATGTGCGGCCCCGCAACGTGGTGGTGCTGGGCCCGGGGAGCATACCCAAGACACCGTCGGGCAAGCTGCGCCGCGCCAACTCCGTCGCCCTGGTCACCTAACCCTCGCGGGGTTAAACCCAGGCGTGCACGATGTTCTGCGCCGGCTCCAGCCCGAGTTCGAGCAGCAGTTCGGTGGCATCCGCAGCCCGTTCGCAGATGCCGGGGATCTCGCCGCGCTCGGCGGGGGTGAAGCGCTCCAGCACGAAGGCCGCCGGGTCTTTGCGCCCGGGCGGACGGCCGATCCCGATGCGAACCCGTTGAAAGCCGTTGGTACCCAACGCCGCGACTATCGAGCGCAGTCCGTTGTGACCACCTTCGCCGCCGCCCAGCTTGAGCCGGACGCGGCCGAAGTCAAGATCCAAATCGTCGTGGACGACGACGATGTCGGCCGGCGCCACCGAATAGAACTTAGCCAGCGGGCCCACCTGACGGCCCGATTCGTTCATGTACGAGCGCGGCCGGGCCAGCACCACCGATCGTCCGCTCAGCCAACCGGTCGCCACCTCGGCCCCGGACCGCTTGTGCGCCTTGAACTTCGATCCCATTCGGTCGGCGAGCCGGTCGGCGACCAGGAAACCCAGGTTGTGGCGGGTTCGGGCATAGTTCGGTCCCGGATTGCCCAGACCGACCACCAGGACAGGTGGTGGCTCGGCCACGTACGAGCCCGCCTACTCGGCTTCGGCTTTGGCAGCCTCGGTTCCGCCGGCCGCCTCGGCTTCCGGTTCGGCCGCCTCGGCGACGGCTTCTTCTGGCTCGGGCTCTTCGACGGTCTGCGGAGTGACGACGTTGACCAGCAACAATTCCGGGTCGGACACCAGGGTTACGCCCGCGGGCAGTTGGAGGCCGCCGGCGGTGAACTGGGTGCCGGGTTCGGCGCCTTCGATCGAAACGACCACCTGCTCCGGGATCGACAGCGCCTCGGCCTCGATTTCCACCCAGCTGGCCTCCTGAGTCACCAGAGCGCCCGGGGCGGCTTCACCTTCGATGGCGATGTTGACTTCGACGACTACCTTCTCGCCGCGGCGTACCACCAACAGGTCGGCATGCTGGATGGTGCGACGGATTGGATGCACGTCCAGCGCCCTGGTCAAAACCAGCTGCTCCTTCCCGTTGATGTCGAGGGTGAGCACCGCATTGGTGCCGGAATGACGTAACACGGCGGCGAACGCGTGCGCCGGCAGTTCCAGGTGCTGCGGGTCGATGCCCCGCCCGTAGAGCACCGCCGGTATCTTGCCCGCTCGGCGCGCCCGGCGCGACGCCCCCTTGCCGGTCTCGGAACGCACCGAGACGGTGAGCTGATTGGTTGCGGAATGCGGCTTGGTCATCCGGCCTTGCTCCTGTGGTGGTCATTATCTGGGAATCGGACACGGCCCACCGCGACAACCATCCGGGTCCTCGCCGATAACGGCGGCCGCACACACCGACCGCCCTCGCCGTGACGCCTGGCCAGGCTAGCGCATCGACGTCGTAAAGCGCGAATTCGAGCGGTGCACCGTGGTACGCGGACTGCTCCGGCCATCACTTGGTTGCTACCACGAACCCGTTCATGATGCTCTCGATCTCCGGGGCCTGCTTGGCGGCCTGGTCAGCCCGTGCGACAAGGGTGAGTTGAACCAGGTAACGCTGATCGGCAGGTGGCGACCCGGTGGGAATGACCATCCGAAACCAGCTGTGCACCCGCTGCCCGTCCAGATCATGGCTGCCCTGGATCATCCCGGACGGAAACCCGCGGAAGTCGGCGGTAGAGGAATCGAGCAGCCGGAAATTCGGTGCCAGCCTGGCGTCCCCGAGTCCGTGCTTGATGAATTCTTCGGCGTCGAAGTCACCGCCAAGCTTGAACACGCTCAGCACGGCCCTGGGGAAGCTGTCTCCCTTGCCGATCACCTCGGTGGGCGCGGGCAGTTTCGGATTCTGCTGCTTCGACCAGCCCGGCGGCTTCGGGATCGACACCGTCAGATCGGGCAGCGAGGCCGGATCGACCTGTTGACCGGTAATCCCGTTGTCCTTCAGATACTCCGCAACCGGGGCGAGCTTCTCGGTCGTCGTGGTGGGTGCGCCGCTGCTGGACCAGATCGACTGGTAGTCCGGTGTTTTCGGGCCGCACCCGACAGCCACGACAGCGCACGCCAGCAGGGCGAAAACCGAAGCCGGGGGTGTCACAGAATCTCGCGGACCGTGTCGATCGGCCGGGCCAGCCGAGTACCTTTCGAGGTGACGACGAATGGTCGCTGGATGAGAATCGGGTGTTCAGCCATGGCGTCGAGCAGTTCGTCATCGGTGGCATCGGACAGCCCCAGTTCGGCATACAGCGGCTCGCGGGTACGGACCGCCGCTCGCACGTCGATCCCGGCATCGCCGATCATCTTCGCTAAATCAGCGCGGGTCGGCGGCGTCTTCAGGTATTCGATAACGGTGGGTTCAACGCCGTTGTCCCGCAGCAGTTCCAGCGTCTTCCGAGACGTGGAGCAGCGCGGATTGTGGTAGATCACCGGCCCGGCAGCGCTACCCATTCAGGCGTCTCCGTCGAATAGCCCGGTGACCGAGCCGTTTTCGAAGACCGCGCGGATAGTGCTGGCCAACAGCGGCGCGATCGACAGCACAGTGAGCTGGGGGAACCGTTTGTCGTCACCGATCGGCAGCGTGTTGGTGACGATCACCTCGCGGGCTCCGCATCCGGCCAGCCGCTCGGCGGCCGGGTCGGACAGCACGCCGTGAGTGGCGGCGATGATCACGTCCCCGGCGCCGTCTTCGTGCAGCAGTTGCACAGCAGCCGCAATGGTGCCGCCGGTGTCGATCATGTCGTCAATCAGGATGCAGGTTTTGCCTTCCACCTCGCCGACGACGCGGTTCGACATCACCCGGTTGGGCACCCGCGGATCGCGGGTTTTGTGAATGAAGGCCAGCGGCACCCCGCCCATCGAGTCCGCCCATTTCTCGGCGACCCGCACCCGCCCCGAGTCGGGCGAGACCACCACGGTGTCGTGGTTTGCGTAGTTTTCTTTGATGTAACCGACCAGGAGCGGTTGCGCTCGCATGTGGTCGACCGGGCCGTCGAAGAAGCCCTGGATCTGGTCGGTGTGCAGATCCACCGTCACGATTCGGTCGGCACCCGCGGTCTTGAGCAAATCGGCCACCAGGCGCGCCGAGATCGGCTCCCGCCCGCGATGTTTCTTGTCCTGGCGTGCGTACGGATAGAACGGCAGGATCGCGGTGCTGCGCTTGGCGGAGCCACGCTTCAGCGCGTCGATCATGATCAGCTGCTCCATGATCCACTTGTTCAGCGGCGCCGGGTTGGATTGCAGCACGAAGGCGTCGCAACCGCGTACCGATGCCTCGAAACGGACGAAAATCTCGCCGTTGGCGAAGTCTCGGGCGGTCTGCGCGGTAACCGGAGCGTCCAGCTCCTTGGCGACTTGATCGGCCAGCTCAGGGTGGGCACGACCAGCGAAGAGCATCAGGTTCTTGCGGTTGTCACGCCACTCATAGCTCACGCGCTGTCCTGCCGTTCCAGATCCCAGTTGACTTAATCGCCCTAATGGTACGTAGCAAAGGGTGCCATTTGTCGCGGGGTTCAGCCAAAACTCAGCGCTTCACCGCGCCTGGTCGTGGCGTCGGGTTGGGTCACCGGCCCGCGCGGCGGCCTGCGCTGCGGCACTGCCCGGCCGTTTGCGTTGCACCCAGTTTTCGATGTTGCGCTGTTCGCCGGCCGACACGGCCAGTGCGCCCGGGGGGACGTCGTGGCGCAGCACGGTGCCGGCGCCGGTGTAGGCGCCGTCACCGACGCTGACCGGCGCGACGAACATAGTGTCCGATCCGGTGCGCACGTGTGAGCCGACCGTGGTGCGCCGCTTCGTCTCGCCGTCATAGTTGACGAAGACGCTGGATGCGCCGATGTTGCTGTGCTCGCCGATATCGGCGTCGCCCACATAGGTCAGGTGCGGCACTTTGGTTCCGGTGCCGATGGTGGAGTTTTTGGTTTCGACAAACGCCCCCAGCTTGCCGTCGGCCCCCAGCACCGTGCCGGCGCGCAGATAGCTGAACGGACCGACCGTCGCGCCGGCGCCGATCGATGCCGAGTTGCCGTGGCTGCGAACCACCGAGGCGCCATCGGACACCCGGGTGTCGGTCAAGGTGGTGTCGGGTCCAATGGTGCAGTGCGCACCGATGTCGGTGTGCCCGAGCAGCTGCGTGCCCGGCGCGATGACGGTGTCGCGGCCGATGCTGACGTCGACGTCGATCCACGTGGTGGCCGGGTCGATGACACTGACACCGGCCAACTGATGGGCGGTCACGATGCGCCGGTTGAGTTCGGCGGCCAGCTCGGCCAGCTGTACCCGGTTGTTCACCCCGGCCACCAGCGCGCTGTCGTCCACCCGGCGGGCCTGCACCAGGCGGCCGTCGTGGCGGACGATGCCGACGACATCGGTGAGGTAGCGCTCGTGCTGGGCGTTGTTGGCGTCCAGTCGATCCAGCGCGGAACGCAGCGCCCCGATATCGAACGCATACACGCCGGCGTTGACCTCGCGGATCTGCTGCTGCGACGGCGTGGCGTCGGCTTGTTCGACGATTGCGGTCACCGCACCGTCCTGGGTCCGCAGGATTCGGCCGTAGCCGGTCGGATCGGTCAGCGTGGTGGTCAGCACGGTGACCGCTGCCGGCGCCGCCTGGTGCGCGGTGATCAGCGACACCAGCGTGTCGGTGTCCAGCAGTGGGATATCAGCGGAGGTAACAGCGACGGTTCCGGCGAAGTCGTCCGGCAGCGCCGACAAACCGCACACCACGGCGTGTCCGGTACCGAGCGGCTGGTCCTGCAGCGCGACGTCGATTCGGCAACCCAGCGCGTCGGCCAACTCGCTGATCGCGGGAACGATGCGCTGGTGATCCTGGCCCAGCACCACGACCAGGTACTCTGCGCCGACCCGGGCGACCGCGCGCAGACAATGCGACAGCATGCTGCGCCCCGCCAGGGAGTGCAGCACCTTCGGGGTGTCCGACCGCATGCGGGTCCCGGCGCCGGCCGCCAAGACCAGGACCGCGGTGTGGCCCGAGGTGGTCATCAAACCTCCTGCGATTCTTTTTGACGCGAACGTGCATCTAGGTACGTCGACACGCCATCCAGCGTGTCATTTTGTGCACGCTCGCGGTAATAAAAGGAGGGCAAAAGGGCTCCGTCGCCAGGACTCGAACCTGAACTCTCAGAACCAAAATCTGATGTGCTGCCGATTACACCACGACGGATCGAGGGTGTCGATGTGACTCTAGCCCACCGGATACGCTTGGACCGTGGCTGCTCTGGACAAGGATGGGCGCACCCCACGGCCCCGGATGACCGGCAGCGAGCGTCGCCACCAGCTCATCGACGTCGCCCGGTCACTGTTCGCTGAGCGTGGCTACGACGGCACTTCCATCGAAGAGATCGCGCAGCGCGCCAACGTGTCCAAGCCGGTGGTTTACGAACATTTCGGTGGCAAGGAAGGGTTGTACGCGGTGGTCGTCGACCGAGAGATGTCGGCGTTGCTGGATGGCATCACCACGTCGCTGACCAAGTCCACCAACAACCGGTCCCGACTGCGGGTAGAACGAGTGGCATTGGCGTTGCTGAGCTATGTCGACGAGCGCACCGACGGGTTCCGCATCCTGATCCGGGACTCTCCGGCGGCGATCACTTCGGGCACCTATTCCACCCTGCTCAATGACGCCGTCAACCAGGTGGCATCGATTCTGGCCGGTGACTTCTCTCGACGCGGCCTGGACCCCGAGACCGCGCCGCTGTATGCCCAGGCGTTGGTGGGTTGTGTGTCGATGACCGCTCAGTGGTGGCTGGACGTGCGTGAACCCAAGAAGGAAGTGGTGGCAGCGCACCTGGTCAACCTGTGCTGGAACGGGTTGACGCACCTGGAGGCCGACCCGGTGTTGCACGACGAGTAGCTCACGTCGGTTTAGCCAGTGCCGCAACGCGAATCGTCGACTCTGGCCGCGATGCCTAGAATGGCGTAAATCATGACCGCACCGGGGCCGGCCGGCCCAGCGACCCCGCTAGCGGGGCTGATGGAACTGGCGTTGACCGCGCCCACGTTTCAGCAACTCATCGAACGCGCTGGCAACCTTCCGGCCGACCTGGCGATAGTCGGGCCGGCCGCCACCCGACCGTTCGTAGCCGCGGCACTGGCGCAGCGGACGCCGCTGCTGGTGGTCACCGCCACCGGTCACGAGGCCGACGATCTGACCGCCGAGTTGCGCGGTGTGTTCGGTGATGCCGCGGTGATGTTTCCCTCTTGGGAGACGCTGCCGCACGAACGGCTCTCTCCCGGAGTGGACACGGTCGGCGCCCGGATGCTGGTGTTGCGCCGGCTGGCGCACCGCGATGACGCCCGGCTGGGTCCGCCGTTGCAGGTGGTAGTGACCACCGTCCGCTCCCTGCTGCAGCCGATGACGCCGCAGCTCGGCATGATCGAGCCGGTCATTCTGACCGTCGGCGACGACACCAGCACGAGCCCTGGCTGTGCCGACGGGTTCGACGGAGTTATCGCTCGGTTGGTCGAGTTGGCGTACACCCGGGTGGATCTGGTCGGCAGACGCGGTGAGTTCGCGGTCCGAGGCGGAATTCTCGATGTTTTCCCTCCAACGGCCGAGCACCCGGTGCGGGTCGAGTTCTGGGGCGATGAGGTCAGCGAAATGCGACCGTTCTCGGTGGCCGATCAGCGGTCCATCCCGGAAATCGAGGTGTCCACACTGGTGGCGGTGCCGTGTCGGGAACTGCTGCTGACCGGCGATGTACGGGCCCGGGCGGCGGAACTATCCGAACGTGGCCGTCCGCGCGGGGAAAACTCCATCACCGGAACCGTCACCGACATGCTGGCCAAGCTGGCCGACGGCATCCCGGTGGACGGGATGGAAGCGCTCGGACCGGTGCTGCGTCCCGGCGAGCGAGCGCTGCTCACGGATCAGTTCGCCGCCGGCACCCCGGTGCTGGTCTGCGATCCGGAGAAGGCGCGCGCGCGGGCCGCCGACCTGATCAGCACCGGCCGCGAGTTCCTGGAGGCGTCCTGGTCGACCGCCGCTTTAGGCGGTGACGCGCCGGTCGACATCGCACAACTGGGTGGTTCGGGCTTCTGCGAGCTGGACGAGGTGCGAGCCTCCGGGGCCGACACCGGCCACCCGTGGTGGACGTTGAGTCAGCTCTCGGATGAATCGGCGGTCCAGCTCGACGTCCGCACGGCACCGATGGCGCGGGGCCGTCAACGCGACATCGACGGGATCTTCGCCATGCTGCGCGCCCATGTCGCCGACGGCGGGTCGGCGGCTGTCGTGGTGGCCGGTACCGGAACAGCCCGCCGGGTGGTGGAGCAATTAGCCGAATCCGAAGCCGCCGCCGCGATTCTGCCGCCCGGCTCGGCGCCGAAACCGGGTGTTGTCGGTGTGCTGTGCGGCCCGTTGCACGACGGCGTCGTGATATCGAGCGGTACCGTCAACCTGGCCGTCCTTACCGAGACCGACCTGACCGGCAACCGGGCTGCCGGACCGGAGGGTAAACGGCTGGCGGCCAAGCGGCGCAACACCATCGATCCGCTGGCGTTGACCGCCGGCGACCTGGTGGTGCACGACCAGCACGGCATCGGCCGTTTTGTGGAGATGACCGAACGCACCGTCTCCGGCGCCCGGCGAGAATATCTGGTCCTCGAGTATGCGTCGGCAAAAAGAGGAGCTCGCGGCGGCAGGTCCGACCGGCTCTACGTTCCGATGGATTCGCTGGATCAGCTGTCGCGCTACGTCGGTGGCCAGGCGCCGGCGCTGAGCCGACTCGGCGGCAGCGACTGGGCGCACACCAAAACGAAAGCGCGCCGAGCGGTCCGAGAGATCGCCGGCGAGTTGGTTGCGCTGTACGCCAAGCGGCAGGCCGCGCCGGGATACGCGTTCGGACCGGACACCCCGTGGCAGGCCGAGATGGAGGATGCGTT
>CAZPZQ010000156.1:0-8123 GCA_964590745.1 uncultured Mycobacterium sp.
GCCAGCACGCACACCGGGCCGCGCGGCGCCAACACCGCCTCCCGTTGCTGCTCGTCCAGACCGGCGAGCAACGGGCCCGTTGGCCCCGCTGAGCCCGAAGTCGCCGCCATGGCGTCCATCTTGGCAGGGCCGGCCGACGGCGGTTCGGGCATGATGGTGGCGACCAATTATGTTTATCGGACTATGACTGTCAGCGACGCGCCGCTCACCATGTACACCACCCGCTGGTGTGGCTACTGCCATCAGCTCAAGATCGTGCTGAAGAAATTCGGCATCCGCTACGACGAGGTCGACATCGAGCATGATCCCGCGGCAGCGCAGTTCGTCGCATCGGTCAACGGCGGCAACCGGACCGTGCCGACGTTGCGTTTCCCTGACGGCTCAACACTGACCAATCCGACCGGGCGCGACGTCAAGGCCAAGCTGGCGCAGCTCGCCGACTAAGCCGGCGTCAATCCACTCAATCCAGCGCCGCCCAGGACTCGATGATCACCCGAGCGATCGAAACCGAGCTTGGTAACAACAGTTTCGACTCGGAACCACCGGTCCAGTCACCGGCGTCGAGTGCGGCACGGACCTCGCGGCGGCTGAACCAGGCCGCTTCGGTGATCTCGCCGTCGCTGAACGCAAACGGTTGGTCCGGGTCGCCGACCGCGTGGAAACCGACCATCAGCGAACGCGGAAACGGCCACGGCTGGCTACCCAGGTAGTGCACGTCGTGCACGGCCAGCCCGATCTCCTCGCGCACCTCACGCACCACGCAGGCTTCAAAGGACTCGCCGGCCTCAACGAACCCGGCCAGCAGCGAGAACCATCGCTGTGGCCACGCGGCCTGGCGGGCCAGCACCGCGCGGTCGTGGCCGTCGTGGACCAGACAGATCACCGCCGGGTCGATTCGCGGGTATTCTTCTTGCCCGGTCAGCGGGTTGACTCGCGCCCAGCCAGCCCGCACCGGTTTCGTCGGGGTGCCGTCGACGGCGGAAAACCGCGCGTGGTCATGCCAATTCAGCAGCGCGGTGGCCGATGCCACCAGCTGTGCGCTGACGTCATCGAACACCTGGCCAGCCCGGCGCAGGTCGACCACCTGAACCTCGGTGCCGGACGTCTCGGGCGACGCCAACGCACCGCGGACCGCCCAGACGTGGCGACCGCCGTCAATGCGGCCCAGGAACACGGCGTCCGGCGGCGGCGCGTCGCCCAGCTCGATGGCGTCGGTGAGCACCACCCGCCCGTCGGCGACCAACACCTGGTTGCGGTGATCCACCCGCAGCAGTGCCGCCTGCGGCCAGCCGGCGATAGCCGCGTCGACGTCGGTGCGCAGTTGATCAGCGCGGTCGGCGCCGACGCGGGATAACAGCGGCACCTGCCGCAGCAGAAAATCCACGCTGAGTACCTCCGGTAGCTGACTAAGCGCTGCCCACGCTACGGATGTACAGCAGCCGGTCACTGGCCTCGACGGCGTCCACCTCGGGCGCATCCACCCGCAGCAGTTGCCCGTCGCGCACCACGCCGAGCACGATGTCACGCAAGTGCCGCGGCGACCCGCCGACTTCAGCGTGTTCCACCTCCCGCTCGGCGATGGCAAAACCGGCATCCGGCGTCAACAGATCCTCGATCATCTCCACCACGCTGGGTGTGGTGGTGGCGACACCGAGCAGCCGGCCGACGGTCTCCGAGGACACCACCACCGAGTCCGCGCCGGACTGCTGCAGCAGATGCTGGTTTTCCGCCTCCCGGATCGACGCCACGATCTTGGCGTTGGGGGCGATCTCGCGCGCGGTCAGCGTGGCCAACACCGCGGTGTCGTCCCGGCTGGTGGCCACCACGATCGAAGCCGCATGCTGGGCGCTGGCCAGCCGCAGCACGTCCGACTTGGTGGCGTCGCCCTGCACGGTCACCAGGCCGGCCCGCTCGGCGTGTTCGAGTGCAGTGGGATCGATGTCGACGACGACGATGTCTCCGGGGACCACTTCGTCGCCGAGCATAGCGGCGATCGCGGTTCGGCCTTTGGTGCCATAACCGATGACTATGGTGTGGTTGCGCACTTTGCTCCTCAAGCGCTGAATCCTGAACGCCTGCCGCGATGTTTCGGTGACCACCTCCAGCGTCGTGCCCACCAGCAAGATCAGAAACGCGATCCGCAGCGGGGTGACCACCAGAACGTTGACCATCCGGGCGAATTCGGTGACCGGGGTGATATCGCCGTATCCGGTCGTCGACAGGGTCACCGCCGAGTAGTACAGGCAGTCCAGGAACGACAGCCGGTCGCCCTGCACATCCTGGTACCCGTCGCGGTCGAAATAGACGCAGAAGGTGGACACGAACAGCGCCGCCAACGCGATGAGCACCCGTCGGTAAATGATCCGCGCCGGGCTGGCTTGGCGCTGTGGGATGCGCAGCACCCGGACAAGGGTGTAACCGGGCTGGGCGGTCAGCGTCTCGTCGAAACCGCGCAGCCGACGCCAGTTAGCCTTGGCCACGACGGTCGGTCACCGGTCAACCTGACGCACGGAGACACTGTAACCACGACCGCCTGTGCACAGGTCAAGAAGCCAGCAGCGCGGCCAGGTCCGGTCGGCTCGGCAAGGTATCCGGAACAATGGTCGCTCCGCAGCGCACGTAGTGAAAGGCCGCGCGCACCGACGACTGGGGGCAGCCCGACAACGCCGCCCACGCCAGCCGGTAGACGCCTAACTGGACGGCGGCTTGACGCAGATCGTCGGGGTGATCCGGCGGAGCGCCGGTTTTCCAGTCCACCACGATCGCCCCGCCATCCGGCTCAGCGAACACCGCGTCGATCCGGCCGCGCACCAGGGTGCCGCGGGTGTCGCCGAGCGCCATTTCAAACGGCACCTCGACCGCAACCGGGGTGCGCTGCGCCCACGCCGAGCCCAGGAATGCCGCCTGCAGCGCGGACAGTTCCTTGGTGGCAGCTGGGGCGACGTCGATGTCGGCGGCGCCGGGCAGATCGGCCAGGTCGAACAGCCGCTCGGCACCGTAGTGGCGCTGCACCCAGTCGTGGAATGCACTGCCGAGCAGGGCATGCGGGCTCGGCCGAGCGGGAAGCCGCCGGGACAGCATCTGTGCAGCGCGGGCCGGGTTACGGCTCACCTCGACCAAGTTGCTCACCGAGACCTGGCCGGGCAACGCCCGGACCGGCTTGACCGCGGCCCGGGCCCGCTCGGCCAGCAGCGCGTCGACCTCGGCGGCAACGCCGCCGCTGGCGCCCGCAACCGTCGGCGGACCGGCCGCCATCGCCGCGGCAACCCGCTTCGCCCCGACTTCGACGTCGCGCCGACGCGTCCGAAGCGGATCGGCCGGCCAAACGGCTTCGACTGTGCTGTCGCACAGTGGGTTTCGTTCACCGTCGGTCGGCGCGGCCGCCCAGTGCTCGATGATGCCGCAGGGCCGGCCGGCCGCGGCCGACCTGTCGATCACGTCTTTGAGTTCGACGAGGAACTCCGAGGGGCCGCGCGGTTTCGTTCCGCTGGCGCCCCAATGGTGTCCCGATACCAGCAGGGTGTCCTCGGCACGGGTGATGGCCACGTACAGCAGTCGGCGTTCTTCGTCGATCCGCCGCTGATCCAGCTGGAGTCGGTGTTCGGATATCTTGTCGGACAGTTGTTTTCGATCCGCGACCGCCGAGACGTCCAATGTCGGGACGCCCGGTGTACCCAGCGACGCCCGGTCCCCGCGCAGCAGCGGTGGCAACTCGCCCGCGTCGGTGAGCCAACTGCGTCGTGACGCGGTGCACGGAAAAATCCGGTGCACCAGGTGCGGCACCGCGACCACTTGCCACTCCAGCCCTTTGGCGGCGTGCACGGTCAGCACCTGCACCCGATCGGCGGCGACCGCGGACGGCGCCGGAGACAGCCCGTTTTCCACCACGGCGGCCGCGTCCAGGTAAGCCAGCAAGCCGGGCAGTGATCCGGACGCCGGGTTGGCGCTGCCGCAGGTCCGCTCGGCGTAGTCGGCGACCACGTCGGCGAACGCGTCGAGCTGCTCGGTGCCGGTGCCCGGCTGTTGCGCCGACCCATCGGCCATGGTCGCGGCCCGCACTTCGCAGTCGAGGCCGAGCACCCGCCGCACCTCACCGACCAGGTCGGGCAGCGGATAGCACAGCCGGCTGCGCAGCCTGGCCAGCTCGTCCGCCAGCGCGATGATGCGCCGATGCCCGGCGGCCGAATAGCCGCCGGGCCCGCCGGGATCCGCCAGCGCGTCAGCCAGGCATGGGGTGTCGACATCCGAGGCCGGGTGGTCGTGCGGGCCGGCCAGCACCACAGCGCGGTGCCACAACGCGGCGATGTCGGCAGCGCCGAGCCGCCACCGTGCACCGGTCAGCACCTGGATGGCCGCGGCGCCGGCGGTCGGGTCGGCGACCAACCGCAGCATCGCCACCAGGTCGGCAACCTCCGGAACGGTCAGCAGACCGGCCAGGCCGACCACCTGCACCGGGATGCCGCGGGCCCGGATCGCCGCCGCCATCGGTGCGGCGTCGGCGTTGCGTCGCACCAGCACCGCGGCGGTCGGCGGTGCGGCTCCGTCGGCCCGAGCGCGTCGATAGCACCGCTCCAACTGACCGGCGACCCAATCGCGCTCGGTGCCAACATCGGACAGCAGGGCGGCGCGCACCGTGCCCGGCGGCGCAGCCGGCCGCGGTCGCAGGGTGCGTACCGAACGCCGGCGCGCCGCTGCGGAGACGGCGTTGGCCAGGTGCAGCACCCGCGGTGGGTTGCGCCAACTGGTGCGCAGTTCCAGTGTCGGCGCCGGGGTGCCGTCGGAGAGCCGGAAGTCGGTGGCGAACCGCGGCAGATTGGTCGCTGAGGCGCCGCGCCAGCCGTAGATGGACTGGATCGGGTCGCCGACTGCGGTCAACGCTAGCTCGTCGTCGACGCCGCCGCCGAACAACGATGACAACGCGATGCGTTGGGCGTGGCCGGTGTCCTGGTACTCGTCGAGCAACACCACCCGGTAGGTGTCGCGCAGCTGCGCACCGACCGTGGGGCAGGTCGATGCCAGCCGGGCGGCGGTGGCCATCTGCGCGCCGAAGTCCATCGCCTTTTCGGTTCGCATCCGCTGAGCCAACGCGTCGATCAGCGGTACCAGTTGGGCGCGTTCGGTCTGGGTGTCCAGTAGCCGCAGCAGCCACTGGCTGGGACCGGCGCCGCGCTGGGAGCGGCCGGCCGGCAGGGTGCTGACCAGCCGGGCCAGTTCTGTGTGGGTGTCTCGCAGTGCGCTGCTGTCCACCAGGTGTTCGGCGAGTTGTCCGGTCAGCCGCAGCAGCATCGCGGTGACCGCGGCCGGGTCTTTGTCGGTATGCAAGTCGCCCGGGTAGCCGTTGACCACGTCGAACGCCAGCTGCCAAAGCTCGGTCTCGCTGAGCAGCCGGGTATCTGGCTCGATGCCCAGCAGTAGCCCGTACTCGCGCAGCAGCATTCCGGCGAACGCGTGATAGGTGCGGACCGTCGGTGTTCCGGCGGCCTCGCCGGGCCAGTCATGGAGCACCAGGCCGGCGCCGGCCAGGCGGGCCAGCCGAGACCGGACTCGACGCAGCAGTTGACCGGCGGCCTTGCGGGTGAACGTCAATCCCAGCACTTGGCCGGGTTCGGCGTAACCATTGGCGACCAGCCACACCACCCGCGCGGCCATGGTCTCGGTTTTTCCGGCGCCCGCCCCGGCGACGACGACCAACGGGCCGGGTGGCGCGGCGATGACCGCGGCTTGTTCTGCGGTGGGCTGGTGCAGTCCGAGCACGCTGGCCACCTCGCCCGGGCTGTATCGCGGTGAGGGCGTGCGCCGTCGTCCGTTCACCGGTCGGCGCCCTCGGCGTAGGCCGGGCAGATCGGCCGGACCGGGCAGTGCCGGCAGCCGTCGTTGACCCGTGCGATGAACCGCGGTCCGGCGCCGGCGGCCGCCGCTTGGGCGATCATGTCACGCCAGGTGTCGCGGGCTTCGGCGGTCAGCGGATCCTGCTCGCGCTCGGTGGCTCCGGTCGCCGCGGGTTTGCCCGGGTACACCAGCCGCCCGCCGCCGGGCTTGCCGCCGGGCTGAACCAGGCCCGCCTCCACCGCCAGCTGATAGGTGGCCAATTGGGCGTGCCGTTGCGCATCGTCTTTGCTGACCGGAGTTTTCCCGGTCTTGACGTCGACGACGACGAGCCGACCGGCGTTGTCGCGTTCGACCCGATCCACCCGACCGCGCAGCCGGACGCCGTCGATAACACCGTCGAGTTCGACTTCGACACCGACCTCGGTCAGCCGGTCGCGGGTCTGGTCCCGCCACTGCACGAAGGTCTGCAGCATCGCGCGGTACCGTGCCCGCTCGTTCGCCGAAAACCAGCGTGCTTCGAACGGCAGTTGCTGCCACACCCGGTCCAGCCCGGCCAGCAGTTCGGCTTCGGTTTTGGCCGGATCGGCGATCAGTGCGTGCAGCATCGATCCGACGGTCGATCGCAGGTCACTGCCGTCGGTGGCACCGTGTCGTTCCGCCATCCAGCGCAGCGGGCAGTCGAGCAGGGTCTGCACCGATGACGGCGACAACGTCACGGGCTGTTCGTCATCGGCTCGCGGCAGTGGCGCGTCGGTGCTGACCGGCTGCATGCCGTACCAGCCGGCCGGGTCGGCACCCGGCACCCCGGCCCGGGCCAGTCGGGCCAATTGTGTTGCCGCGTCGGCTCGGTCGGCGTCATCGACGGTTCCGGCCGGAGCGCACACCGCCGCGCGCAGGCGGCCCACCACCGCGGCGGCCGACAGCACCCGCGGGCTGGCTAGCTTCGTGGTGCGGTCTCGATGGCCGTCACCGGTGTCGAATGGCGTCAACTCGGTGAAGAACCGGGACGGGATTTCGTCAGGTGTCGCCCCGGCGGTGTCGCCGTCGCCGTCAACGGCGGTCACCACCAGCCGGCGGCGAGCCCGGCCCATCGCCGCCACCAGCAGGCGGCGCTCTTCGGCCAACAGCAGCGCTCGGGCCGAGGCACCCTCGCCGACGCCGTCCAGCGTGTCGATCAGCCGTTGGGTGTGCAGCACCCCGCCGCGCGGAACCGTGTTGGGCCACAGGCCATCCTGCAGGCCGGCGATGACCACCAGGTCCCACTGCTGACCGAGTGCCGCATGTGCGCTGAGCAAGCTCACTGCGTCCAACCCGGACGGCGACTCGATGCGGGGGGCAGCGAGTTGCATCGCGGTGACGTGTTCGACCAGGCCGCCCAGCGACGCACCGCCGGTGCGGGACACGTACTGCTCGGCCACGTCAAACAGCGCGGTCACCGCGTCGAGGTCGCGGCTGGCTTGCGCGCCGGCCGAACCGCCGCGCTCGCTGAGGTGCAGCCAGCGGCGCTGCAGACCAGACCGGCACCAGGCCTGCCATAGCACCGAGTGCGGATCCTGGCCGGCCCGATGGCAGCGGTCGGCAGCCTGCAGCACGGCACGCACTCGGCGCAACGGTCCGGCGTGTGCCGCCGGCCAGGCGCCGGGTTCACCGCTGAGCGCCGCCGCCAGCTGTTCGCCCATGTCGACCGGCGCCATCTCGCCGACCGTTGGCATCCGGGGCCGGGTGCCGCCGCGGCGCAGCGCCCGCCACAGTTGGCGTAACGATATCGGGTCCACCCGCCCGATCGGCCCGGTGAGCAGCGTCAGCGCCCGAGGGCCGTCCAAGCCGTCCACCGTGGCAGTCAGCACCGTGAGCAGTGCCGCCACCGCTGGATGTTCAGCCAGCGGTGAAGCCGGGCCGGGCATGGTGACCGGCACCCCGGCTGCTTCCAGCGCACGGGGCAGCCGGCCGGCAACTCGCCGCACCGATCGAACGATCACGGCCATCTGTGACCACGGCACCCCGTCCATCAGGTGCGCTCGCCGCAGCGTGTCCGCGATCAAGCCTGCCTCGGCGTGGCTGGACGCAGCCAGCAGCGTCGTTACCGAGCCCTCGTCGACGCCGGTGCCGTCAAATTGCCGGACCACATCGGTGCCCGCAAGTCGACCGGCGACACCGTTGATGGCGCGCGCCACCGCGGGAGCGCACCGGTGCGACGCCGTCAACGTCACCGTCGGGATGTCCACGCCGGCGGTCCGCGGGCCGGTCCCCAGCGCGGCCGCATCGGCACCGCGGAATCCGAAAACCGCCTGACC
>CAZPZQ010000157.1:0-8118 GCA_964590745.1 uncultured Mycobacterium sp.
CCACCATCACCAGCGACGACCACCCCGGCAAGTGGCGGGTGGTGTTCTTCTGGCCCAAAGACTTCACCTTCGTCTGCCCCACCGAGATCGCGGCGTTCGGCAAGCTCAACGATGAGTTCGCCGACCGGGACGCGCAGGTCTTGGGGGCATCCATCGACAGCGAATTCGTGCACTACCAGTGGCGGATCCACCACGAGGACCTCAAGGATCTGCCGTTCCCGATGCTCTCCGACATCAAGCGCGAACTGGTCGAGGCCGCCGGGGTGCTGAACACCGACGGTGTGGCAGATCGCGCCACCTTCATCGTCGATCCCAACAACGAGATCCAGTTCGTCTCGGTGACGGCGGGCTCGGTTGGCCGCAACGTCGATGAGGTGTTGCGCGTGCTGGACGCGCTACAGTCCGACGAGCTGTGCCCGTGTAACTGGAAGAAGGGCGAGGCCACGCTGAACGCGACCGATCTGCTCAAGGCATCGGCGTGATCGGAAGCGTATGAGCATCGAGAACTTGAGGTCAGCGATCCCCGACTACGCCAAAGATCTGCGACTGAACCTCGGCTCCATCACCCGCACCACCGCGCTGGACAACGAACAGCTATGGGGAACGCTGCTGACCTGTGCAGCGGCGACGCGTAACGCCCAGGTGCTCACCGAGATCGGCGCGGAGGCCGGCGACAATCTCTCGGCCGAGGCATACCAGGCCGCATTGGGTGCCGCCTCGATCATGGGTATGAACAATGTGTTCTACCGGGGCCGAGGTTTCCTGGGCGGTAAATACGACGACCTTCGGCCCGGGCTCCGGATGAACATCATCGGCAACCCCGGGGTGAGCAAAGCCAATTTCGAACTGTGGTGTTTTGCGGTCTCGGCGATCAACGGTTGCTCGGATTGTGTTGGCTCCCATGAGCACACCGTTCGGGAGGCCGGCATCAGCCGCGAGGCGGTCCTGGAGGCGCTGAAGGTCGCCTCCATCGTGGCCGGGGTGGCGCAAGCGGTCATGGCCAGCCAGGTCCTGCCGGCAGCGTCGGCGCAGTCGTAGTCGGGTCGTCGCGCGGGGACGCGTTGCGCGCTCGCGCGGGATTTCGCTAGCGAGGTAGGTAGACTGCGGATTCGTGGCTCTGAGCGGGGCTGATCTCAAGCATCTGGCCCGTTGTGTCGAGTTGGCGCGTACCGCTTTGGAAAACGGTGACGCGCCGTTCGGTTCAGTCTTGGTCGGCGCCGACGGCCGAGTCCGCTACGAGGACCGTAACCGCACCGGAAGCGGGGACCTCACCCGACACCCGGAGTTTGCCATCGCCCGCTGGGCGGCCACGAATTTGGCTCCGGTCCTTCGCGTCCGGACCACCGTCTACACCTCCTGCGAGCACTGTCCGATGTGCGCGGCCGCGCACGCCTGGGTCGGTCTTGGCCGCGTCGTGTACGCAACCTCGGCGGCGCAGTTGCACCAGTGGATGACTGAATGGCGGGTACCGATGCCACCGGTGGCCGCGCTGCCGATCACCACGGTGGCGCCCAAGGTGGTCGCCGATGGGCCCGCGCCCACGCTGCAGGAAGAGTTGAAAGCTCTCTATGCGGCGAGGTACGGGCGATGATCCGCCTCGATCCGGCGGGCCGCTAGCGCCCGGCCTTCGCCGCCGTCGCGTTGCGCGGTCCTGTTCTGTCGTAGGGCCCCGATACACTCGCACGCATGTTCGATACTTTGCTTTCGGGAGCCGCTGACCTCGCAGAACTCGGCGGCACCGACGACGCGGCGGTGGCCGCGGCGATCACCGCGTGGACGCGGATCGAGGCTGCCGCAGCGGCACGGCGGTTGGCCGCGGTGGCTGAGTTGGTGCGCCGGCGCACCGATGTCTCGATCGGTCATTCCCGGTGGGCTTGTGACGATTGGGATGCTGCCGCCGCGGAGGTCGCCGCCGCGTTGGGGGCCAGCCACGGTAAGGCGTCCAGTCAGATGTATCTGGCGTTGGCGCTTCGCGAGCGGCTGCCCAAGGTCGCGGCCCTGTTCGCCGAGGGCAAGCTCGGTGCGCACCTGGTGGCCGTCATCTCTTGGCACACGACGTTGATCCAGGACCGCGATGCCTTGGCGGCCGTCGATGAAGTACTGGCCGACGATGCCCGCCGCTACGGCGCGCTGTCGGCGGCCAAGACCGCCCAGGCCATCGATGCCATCGTGGACCGCCATGACCCGGCGGCGTTACGCCACACGCGGGCCTATGCCCGCGGTCGGGATCTGGTGATCGGCACACACGACGATCCCGCCGCCAACACCGGGACTACCGCACTGTGGGGCCGGCTGTATGCCCACGATGCAGCGCTGCTGGACCGGCGGCTGATGGCAATGGCTCACGGTGTTTGCGACGACGATCCCCGCACCATCGCCCAGCGTCGTGCCGACGCCTTGGGGGCGCTGGCCGCCGGTGCCGAGCAACTGATGTGTGGCTGCGACAACGCGGACTGCCCGGTGAAAACCGAACAGCAGCGCCCACCCGGTAGCGCGGTCATCCACGTGATGGCCGATGCCGCTACCGTCGACACCCCGGTCGATGCGCGCACCAATGGTGACGACAACTACCCGCCACGCCAGATCATCACCGCAGACACGCCGCTAGACGAGGTACTGGGACCCGCGCCCGAACCTGAGCCACCCGCGGTGCAAGCCCGGCCGGCGCTATTGGTCGGCGGGCCGCTGATTCCGGCGCCGCTGTTGGCCGAGCTGATCCGTACCGGCGCGACGATCCGGCCGGTGCGCCACCCCGGGGCGACGAGCTCGCCCGAGCCGGGGTATCGTCCGTCCACAGCATTGGATGAATACATCCGCTGCCGGGATTTGACCTGCCGCTTCCCCAATTGCGACCGCCCGGCTGAATTCTGCGATATCGATCATGCGATCGCCTATGCCGTCGGCGGACTGACCCATCCGTCGAACCTTCGTTGCCTATGCCGAAAGCATCACTTGCTTAAGACCTTTTGGGGTTGGCGCGATATCCAACACCCCGACGGCAGCATCGTCTGGACCAGCCCAACCGGGCAAAGCTACACCACCCACCCCGGAGCCCGACTGCTCTTCCCTGCGTTGTGCCTACCCACCGGTGAATTACCTGTACAGATTGCGCTCCAACCGGATTCACCCGGACGCACCCTGACGATGCCCACCCGGCGAAGAACCCGGGCACAGCACCGCGCCCAGCGCATCAACGCCGAACGCGCCCTGAACGCCGACTATGCCGCCCAGGTAATCGCCGAACGCAATAAGCCGCCGCCGTTTTGACCCGCCGGTCCTACCGCTACCGTCCCATGGATGAGGAGGGATCAGATGGCAATCGAACGGCGGGTTCCGCGAGTGCGCGACATGGCACCGCTGATCCGGTTCCGCCGCCCGCAGCTGAATCGCACCCAGCGCCGGCTCGACGCCGCGTTGACCATCCAGGATCTGCGCCGCATCGCCAAGCGGCGCACCCCGCGGGCGGTATTCGACTACACCGACGGTGCCGCCGAAGACGAGATCTCGCTGGCCCGGGCTCGGCAAGCGTTCCGCGACATCGAATTCCATCCATCGATCCTGCGCAACGTTACCGAAGTGCGCACCGGCTGGGACGTGCTCGGCCAAGCGGTGGCGGTCCCGTTCGCGATCGCACCGACCGGTTTTACCCGGCTGATGCACACCGCGGGCGAGATCGCCGGTGCCCGTGCGGCAGCAGCCGCCGGAATCCCGTTTACACTGTCCACCCTGGGCACCACCTCGGTCGAAGATGTGCAACTCGCCGCCCCGGCCGGCCGCAAGTGGTTCCAGCTCTATATGTGGCGCGACCGGGACCGCTCGATGGCCCTGCTCCGTCGCGCCGCCGATGCCGGCTTCGACACGCTGCTGGCCACTGTCGACTGTCCGGTCGCCGGGGCACGGTTGCGCGATGTCCGCAATGGAATGTCCATTCCGCCTGCCCTCACGCTGCGCACCGTGCTGGACGCCATTCCCCGGCTGCGCTGGTGGTTCAACCTGTTCACCACCGAGCCGCTAGCCTTCGCCGCACTGGACCGCTGGCCAGGCACCGTGAGCGAATACATCGATACCATGTTCGACCCCAGCCTGACCTTTCAGGATCTGGCCTGGATCAAGACCCAGTGGCCCGGCAAGTTGGTCGCCAAGGGCATTCAGACTCTCGACGATGCCCGTGCGGTAGTCGATCTCGGCGCCGACGGCGTCGTGTTGTCCAACCATGGCGGCCGCCAACTCGACCGGGCGCCGGTGCCGTTCCACCTGTTGCCGACGGTTGCCCGAGAGCTGGGCCGAGATACCGAGATCCTGCTGGACACCGGCATCATGTCCGGCGCTGACATCGTCGCCGCGATCGCATTGGGCTCACGCTGCACGCTGATCGGCCGTGCCTACCTGTATGGGCTGATGGCCGGTGGCCAAGCCGGGGTCCTCCGTGCGATCACGATTTTGTCGGAGCAGCTGACCCGCACTATGCGACTACTGGGCGTCACCTGCCTAGAGGAGCTGTCCCCGCGGCATGTCACGCAGCTGCAGCGACTGGTACCTCGAAGCTGACGGCCCGCTGTTTGTGCTGCATGTTCCGGGGTAACCCGGTGGCATGACCAAACAGGAGCAGCAGTTGGCACGTCGACTGATGCGGGTGGCCGGGATCACCTATGCCGAGGAGGCCGGGATCCGCCTCGGCGACAAACCGATGCCGCTTTTTCAACTGTTGGTGCTGTGCATGCTGGCCAGCAAACCGATCGACGCGACGATCGCCATGCGTGCCGCCCGAGAGCTGTTCAGTGACGGCTTACGTACCCCCAAGGCCGTCCTGGGCAGCGATCGACGCACCATGATCCGGGCATTCGGCCGTGCCCATTACGTGCGCTATGACGAAAGCTCCGCCACCCGGCTGACCGCAATGGCGGAACGGGTCCGCGAGGAGTATTCCGGTGATCTGCGCGCCATCAATGACCGCGCCAACCACGACGTCACAACCGCAGCGCGAATGCTTAAGCAATTCAAGGGTATCGGCGATACCGGCGCCGACATGTTCCTCCGGGAGGTTCAAGACGTCTGGACGTGGGTGCGACCCTACTTCGACAACCGTGCCAGCACGGCTGCCAAGGCACTGGGGCTTCCGGCCGATCCGAAGACGCTCGGCGCTATGGCGCCAACCGCCAACGCCCGGCTGGCCGCTGCTCTGGTGCGGACATCACTGAGCGACGACGTGCGCCGGCAACTGACCGGCTGACGTCCGTGAGCGTGCGGATCGGCACCTCCGGCTGACCCTCCGACCATTGGAGTGGCGTGCCGTACCGGCTGGGACTGTCGGTCGCCAGGCGGTTGGCTCGCTACGTCGAGGTGTTCGACACCGTCGAACTCAACGCCAGCTTTTACCGGTGGCCGTCCGAGGCCATGTTTGCCGGCTGGCGGGAACGGCTGCCGGACGGCTTCACCATGTCGGTGAAGGCACACCGTGGGTTGACTCATTTCCGCCGGCTGTCCTCGCCGGAGCCGTGGACGGTCCGATTCGAACGCTGCTGGCAACTGCTGGGTGACCGTGCCGGTGTGCTGCTCGTGCAGTCGCACCACGAACAGCGTCGGACGGTGCGCGGCTCGACCATTTCCTGGGTTGTCTGCCGAAAACATTGCGGGTTGCCGTCGAGCTGCGACACCCATCGTGGGCCGCGCGGACGTGTATGCGCTGCTGGAGCGCCACGGTGCAGCCTGGGTGGTGACCGCCGAGGCTGGACCTAGCTGTCCGCGGGCCACGACGGACCGGGTGTACGTCCGGCTCCATGGCCCCGAGCCGGACGCCCGGTACACCGGCTCGTACTCCGATGACGAACTGCGCCGGTAGGCTGACCGATTAACCACGTGGCACGCTCAGAATCGCCAAGCGTGGGTCTACTTCAACAACGAGTTGGGCGGTCACGCGGTGCGCGACGCTTTGACGCTGCGGCAGTTACTGGGCGGAGCGACCGAGTAGGGTGGGAACCGTCATCGGCGCCGTTGAGCTGCCATGTCGGCGGTCCTCCGGCATCGTGCAGCGGCATCACAGAACGGAGCAGCCATCGTGTCAGCAGCGTCCACATTCGTCATCGTCGGCGGCGGCCTGGCCGGAGCCAAGGCGGCAGGAGGACTGCGGGACAAAAGCTTCGACGGAAAAATTGTGCTGCTCGCCGAAGAGCAGCGGCTGCCCTACGAACGTCCACCGCTGTCCAAAGAATTTCTGGCGGGCAAGAAAAAGCTGGACGACTTCACCGTGGAGTCTGCTGACTGGTATCGCGAGCACAACATCGACCTCCGGCTGGGCACCCGGGCGGTGTCACTGGACCCGTCCGGACACATTGTCGGGCTGGCTGGCAAGGAAGACCTGCACTACGACAAACTGCTGCTGGCTACCGGATCCCGGTCGCGTCACCTGCCTATCCCCGGTGCCGACGCCACCCGGGTGCACTACCTGCGCACGATCGACGACGCGTCCGCGTTGGACTCGGCATTGACCGATGGCTCCTCGCTCGCGGTGGTAGGCGCCGGATGGATCGGTCTCGAGGTGGCTGCCAGCGCCCGGCAACGGGGCGTCAACGTCACCGTCGTCGAAACCGCCAAGCTGCCGCTGCAGATCGCCCTGGGCGCCGAAGTCGGCGAGGTTTTCGCGAAGCTGCACCGCGAACACGGCGTCGACCTGCGGCTGGGTTCTGCGGTCGCAGAGGTGACCACCGCCGACGGTGCGGCCACCGGGTTAAAGCTCGGTGACGGATCGCAAATCAGTGCGGACGCGGTCTTGATCGCGGTGGGCGCACAGCCCAACATCGAACTGGCCAGTCAAGCCGGACTGGCCACCGGCGACGGCGGCGTGCTGGTCGACGCGACGCTGCGGACCAGCGACCCCGACATCTACGCGGTGGGTGACATCGCCGCCGCCGAGCATCCGCTCCTCGGTGTCCGCATCCGCACCGAGCATTGGGCCAACGCACTCAAGCAGCCGGCGGTGGCAGTGGCCGGCATGCTCGGCGAACGCGTTGAATACACCGAACTGCCCTACTTCTTCAGCGACCAGTACGACCTCGGCATGGAGTACGTCGGCCACGCGCCCGATTATGATCGGGTGGTCTTCCGCGGCAATGTCGACGGCCGGGAATTCACCTCGTTCTGGCTGGCCCACGACAACCGGGTGCTGGCCGGGATGAACGTCAACATCTGGGAGGGCCTCGACGATATCAAGGCCTTGGTGCGGTCCAAAGCACCGGTCGAGCCGGACCGGTTGGCCGATCCGCATGCGCCGCTGGGCCAGCTGCTGAGCTGACGGTTTGCTGGTCGCCGCTATCGCAGTTGTGCAGTGCCATCAGCGAATACGTCGACCGCTACACCAGCGATGTCGTCATCGACCGTCGACGCAGCGGTGGCCGGATCATTGATCACCGCCAACGTGCGTGATCCGTCCGGAATGCTCACTGCCAGGAACACCTGCTGCGGTTGACCATCGCGGTCGAACGGAATCGTCCACGATTCGACGGTGCCGATGCTCTGCCACTGCAGCGTCGCCGGCCGGGTGGCTTCCCGGTCGACCACGGGTTGCAGGTTTTCCCAGCGGAAGCCCGACGGCGGCGGTTCGGTGCCGTACACCCCGAAACTGTGTTTGGTCAGGTAGCCGCCGTTGGCGGTGATCAAGCCCCGCCTACCCGGGTGGGTGACCAACAATTCGGCCAGCGTCGCAATCGAGTGCATCACATAGTTGTTCCACGGACCGCCGGCAAAGGTCAGCCCCCCGGTGATCGTCAACGGCCGCTGCGGATCGTCGACCGGCAAACCGAGCTCACCGGCCGCCACCTGGACTGCTGACGGGAAACATGAGTACAAGTCGACGTAATCGATCTCCCCGACCTCGGGGACACCGGCCAGTTCGACGGCACGAGCCCCGGCGACCCGGATGGCCGGAGACCGGTGCAGTTCGGCTCGCTCGGTGATGGCGTAGGTGTCGTGCGCATCGGTGCCGGCATACGGGAAAACCCAGCGCTCGGTGGGAATCCGCAATTCCTGCGCTTTCTGGGCCGAGGTCAAGACCACCGCCGCAGCTTGGTCGACCATGTTGTTGGAGTTCATCAGCTTGGTGTAGGGCCAGCTGATCATCCGGTT
>CAZPZQ010000158.1:0-8111 GCA_964590745.1 uncultured Mycobacterium sp.
GGACCGCGGTTCTGGTTTTCGCCGATGCGGTACTGTGCACCCCGCCTGGTACCTATACCCCCTTGGGGTGTTTTCCGTGCCAAATGTCACCCGCCGGTTGTTTCCTCGCCGGATTTTGCAGGCCGTTGGGGTGCTTTCGGGACGTCCATTGAGCCTCCTAGCAACCTGCCGTTTCGTGCCAAATATTTGCCTACCCAACTTATCAGAGGTTCCGCTTGACTCCGCTTAATTCCACGGTACTGTGTGGAGTGTCGCCAGTTCAGAGGCTTTCTGCGCTGGTCAGACACCGGATCGAAAAAGCCCAGGAAGCGACTTCAATCCCAGTACCGCGCACCACATAACGGCTGGTCAACGGGCCGCCCAGCGCGAAAAACCGGGGACACCGGACACCGCCGACACGACCGTCACCCATCTGCTCACCGCTGGGCGACGGGCGCTAACGTTACCGTTGCCGGTCGGTTGGGAAAGGCGGCCCCCATGAAACGGTCCATCGCCGCAGTGTCGGCGTTCGCGCTGCTAGCCGTAGCCTGCTCGTCGCAGGCTGCTAAGCAGAGCCAGTCGGCATCCCCCACCGATGAGGCCGGCCGTATCGAGGCGAATCCGACCGGGCACGTCGGCGACACACTGAATCTGACGCGGGCAGACGGCGGCAAGGTCGCCGTCACCCTGGTGCAGATCATCAACCCCGCCACGGTGTCGGACGGCAAAGGCGAACCCGGAAAGACCTACGTGGCCGTCGAGATGACAATCGCGGACACCGGCACAGCTGCCATCGAAGGCGGCGTCAACGTCAACGCCACCGTCATCGGTTCCGACAATGCCACCTACGCGGCCGATCTCAACGATGTCACCGAATGCACGAATTTCGATGAAGGCGTATACCACCTCAACGTCGGCGAATCCACAACGGGCTGTGTGGTGTTCGCGCTGCCCAACGGTGTCGCCCCTGCCAAGGTCAAGTACACACCGTCGGAGGGCTTCGCCCACGAGTTCGGCGAATGGCAGGTCTCCTGAAGTCTTGAATCCGGACAACGGCGAGTCGCACCAGTCCGCGAAGCAACGCCGCCGGCGGTCGGGACCTGCCTCGCCCACCCCGGTGTGCGGTTATTGTCTGACTCGGGACCGAACCCGGGCAGCGGGTGCCCGGCTCCGCTTCGGCCGGGGTCTGCGCTGACCACCCGGGAAGACTGGAAAAGAGGACGTGATGGCCAAGGTTGTGCTGGTGCTGTATCCCGACCCGGTGTCCGGCTACCCGCCGGTGTACGCCCGCGACAGCATCCCGGTGCTGCACGGTTACCCCGGTGGCCAGACCCTGCCCAGCCCGTCGGCCATCGACTTCAAGCCCGGCGAGTTACTCGGCTGCGTCTCCGGGGAGTTGGGACTGCGCAAGTTCCTCGAAGACGGTGGCCACCAGTTGGTCGTCACCTCAGACAAGGACGGCCCGAACTGCCAGTTCGAAAAAGAGCTGGCGGATGCCGACGTGGTGATTTCCCAACCGTTCTGGCCGGCATACCTGACCGCTGAGCGAATCGCCAAGGCCCCCAAGCTGAAGCTGGCGCTGACCGCCGGGATCGGTTCGGATCATGTGGATCTGAAGGCGGCCATCGATCGCGGTATCACAGTCGCCGAGGAGACGTACAGCAACAGCATCAGTGTGGCCGAGCACGCGGTGATGCAAATCCTGGCACTGGTGCGCAATTTCGTGCCGTCACACCGCTGGGTCACCGAGGGCGGCTGGAATATCGCCGACTGCGTCGCGCACGCCTACGACGTCGAAGGCATGGATGTCGGAGTGATGGCGGCCGGCCGGATCGGCCAGGCGGTGCTGCGTCGAATGGCTCCCTTCGATGTCAACCTGCACTACACCGACACCCGCCGACTGCCGGAGCAGGTCGAGGAAGAACTGAACGTCACCTACCACCCCGACGTGCAGTCACTGGTCCGCGCGGTTGACGTGGTCTCCATCCACTCGCCGTTGGTGCCGCAGACCTACCACCTGTTCGACGAGCGGCTGCTGGCTTCGATGCGACGCGGCTCCTACATCGTCAACACCGCCCGCGCCGAGATCTGTGTCCGCGACGCGGTGGTGGCGGCGCTGAACAGCGGCCAACTGGCCGGCTATGCCGGCGACGTCTGGTACCCCCAACCGCCACCGGCCGACCACCCGTGGCGTGACATGCCGCATCACGCGATGACGCCGCATGTCTCCGGCAGCAGCCTGTCTGCGCAGGCCCGCTACGCGGCCGGAACCCGGGAAATTCTGGAGGACTGGTTCGCCGGCCGTCCGATCCGGGAGGAATACCTGATCGTCGACGGTGGATCGTTGGCCGGCACCGGTGCGGCGTCCTACAGCGTAGGAGGCGACGCCAGCCCCGGCAGCGGCGGGCAGTAGCCGCCGACCACGCCGCGTCAAGGACGCCTTGACGGCCAATCAGTCGTCAACCTAGTCTTGACGGCGTGACCGAGCCGACACTGATCGCCCATCCGGTCCGCCTCGACGATCTGATCCACGCCATCACCGGGGTGCACAGCAACGCCCTGGACCAGCTCACCGACGCCGCATTGGCGGCCGAGCATCTCGGCGAGGTCGCCGACCACCTGGTCGGACACTTCGTCGACCAGGCCCGTCGCTCCGGCGCTTCGTGGACCGACATCGGTAAATGCCTGGGCGTCACCAAGCAAGCCGCACAGCAGCGGTTCGTGCCCCGGGCCGGCGGCAGCGTCCATGATCCAGAGCGGGGCTTCGCCCGGTTCACCCCGCGGGCACGCAACGCGGTGGTCGCCGCCCACAATGCCGCGCAGCGGGCCGGCAGCACCGAAATCACCCCGGACCATCTGGTGCTGGGCCTGCTCAGCGATCCGGATGCGTTGGCCGTCGCGCTGCTGGCCGCTCAACAGGTGACCGCCGATGCGCTTCGCGCCCACGTCGTGTTGCCACCCGGCACTACCGAATCGCACGGCCTGATTCCCTACGGCGGCACGGCGCGCAAAGCGTTGGAGTTGACCTACCGGGTAGCGCTTCGGCTCGGCCACAACGACATCGGCACCGAGCATGTGCTGCTGGCCTTGCACGAACTCGAAGACGACACCGGCCCGCTGCACCGCGCCGGCGTCGACAAAGCGCGGCTGGAGGCCGACCTGGCGCAGGCGTTGACGTCAGCCGCGGTGAACATGGCCGGCCCGTCCGGCGAGGAGTCCGATCTCACGAAATGACCGGCTGCGGCGTCTACCTAGCGTGGGCATGAAACCGTTCGAGGACGTGGTGGCCGAGTACGGCGCAACGGTGCTGCGGGTGTGCCGGGCGGTGGTCGGTCCGCAAGACGCCGAGGACGCCTGGTCGGAAACGTTCTTGTCGGCCCTGCGCGCCTACCCGCAGCTGCCCGCCGACGCGAACATCGAGGCGTGGTTGGTGACGATCGCCCACCGCCGTGCGATCGACGCCGGGCGAGCCCGGTCGCGTCGGCCGATCCCGATCGCCGATATCGCCGATCATCCAGCGGCCCACGCTGATCCCGCCGCGTCCGATCCGGACGTGTGGGCGGCGCTGAGTCGACTGCCGGACAAGCAGCGTCTGGCGGTGGCCTATCACCACATTGCCGGGCTGCCGTTCGCCGAGGTGGCCCGACTGCTGCACAACTCCCCCGACGCCGCCCGCCGCGCGGCGGCCGACGGGATCAAGACGTTGCGCGGCAGTTACCCCGATCGCCCAGACAGGAACGAAACCGCATGAACACCACTGTTTTCCCCGCCCCGCCCGGTGAGGCCGAGACGCTGAGCCGGTTGCATACCGAGTTGGAACGCGACGCCGAAGTACACGATCTACTCGACATCGCCTACCGCACCATCGACACCCCGGTAGGCAGCCTGCTGCTGGCGGCGACCCGAGCCGGGCTGGTGCGGGTGGCCTACGACATCGACGGCACCGAAAGCCACGCTGCAGTGCTGGCCGCGCTGGCCGCCGCGATCAGCCCGCGCATCCTGCGGGCCCCGGCCCGGTTGGACACCGCGGCCCGTCAGATCGACGAATACTTCGCCGGGCGGCGCCGGCATTTCACCATTCCGGTCGACTTGCGGCTGGCGAAAGGTTTCCGCCGCAGCGTGGTCGAGCACCTGCAGCACATCGGATACGGCCAGCGCGAAAGCTACGCGACCGTCGCGGCGGCTGTCGGCAGCCCACGGGCGGTGCGCGCGGTCGGCACCGCGTGCGCCCGCAACCCGCTGCCGGTGGTCATCGGCTGTCACCGGGTGGTGCGATCGGACGGCTCGATGGGCCAGTACGCCGGGGGCGCTGCGGCCAAGGCGGCGCTGCTGCGCCTGGAAGCCGGCTAATTTTAGTTTCGGGTCAGCGCCAGCAGCCGTGAGGTGGCCCGCAGGTATTTCTTCCGGTAGCCGCCGGCCAGCATGTCGGCGCTGAAAATACCGTCCAGTTTCGTTCCGGAGGCCACCACCGGAATACCTGCGTCGTAGAGCCGGTCGGTCAGCGCCACCAATCGCAGCGCCACGTTCTGGTCCTCGATGCGGTGTGCCCCGGTGAGGAACACCGCGGTCACCCCGTCGATCAAGGTCAGATACCGCGACGGGTGCATGGTGGCCAGGTGTGCGCAGAGTGCGTCGAAGTCGTCCAGGGTCGCGCCCGGCACGCCGGCGGCGCGGGCGGCGACCTGCTCGTCGGTCGGTGGCTCCGGCGCGGGTGGCAGGCTGCGGCGTCGGTAATCCGGGCCGTCGATCCGGACGGTGGTGAAAATGCTGGCCAGTGTGTTAATTTCACGCAGAAAGTCCTGAACGGCAAAGCGGCCCTCGCCAAGCTGCTCGGGCAGCGTGTTCGAGGTGGCGGCCACCGAAACGCCGCGTTGCACCAGTTCCGAAAGCAGCCGTGACACCAGCGTGGTGTTGCCCGGATCGTCCAGCTCGAACTCGTCGATACACACCACGGTGTAATCGCCAAGCAGCTCAATACATTCGGCGAAACCGAACACGACGGCCAGCTGGGTCAGTTCCATGAACGTCGCGTACGCCTTGGGATGCTCTGCGCCGCCGTTTATCTCGCGATAGGAAGCGGCCAGCAGGTGTGTCTTGCCGACGCCGAACCCGCCGTCCAGATACAGCCCGGTACCCGGCAGCACCGCCCGCTTACCGAACCGCCTCTTGCGGCCGGACCGGCGCTGCACCGCCTCCCGGCAAAACGCGGTGCACGCCTGCACGGCGGCGGCTTGACTGGGCTGCGCCGGGTCGGGTGAGTAGTTGGCGAAGCTGACGTCAGCGAACGTCGGCGGCGGCGTGAGCTGGGCGATCAAGCGTTCCGGGGAGATGCTCGGGTGCCGGTCCACCAGATGGTCGATCTGGTTGCCGGCGGGGTTGGTCACCCAGGCACCTTAATCGCATGCTGCAATCATGGTCATGCCCGACCTTGACCAAAGCCCGGCCTCCGAGACGCGCCTGACCGTGCTGGGATCGGCGCGCGAAATCGGCTTAAAAACCGACTTGGAAACCGACTTGGAAACCGACTTAGCGACCGGTGCAGCAGAACTGCCCCGGCTCTACTCCTATCCAGAGCGGCAAACCACCTGGGTGCGGGCCAACTTCATCTGCAGCATCGACGGCGGCGCCACGGTGGCGGGCCGGTCCGGCGGTCTGGCCGGGCCCGGAGACCGGGCACTGTTCGGGCTGTTGCGGGCGCTGGCCGACATCATCTTGATCGGCGCGGGCACGGTCCGCGTGGAGAATTACGCCGGGGTCCGTCTGAACCCCGTGCAGCGCCGGCACCGCCAGACCCACGGTCAAAGCGAAGTCCCGCGGCTGGCGATCGTCACCAAATCCGGCGCCCTGGATCGGTCCCTGCCCATCTTCACCCGGACCGAGGTTCCGCCGCTGGTGTTGACCTGCGCCGCCGTTGTCGAGGCAACCCGGCGTCGGCTCGGAGATGTCGCCGACGTCATCGACTGTTCGACCGGCGATCCGGACCGGGTCGACGAGGCCGCCGTGCTGGCGGCGGTGACCGCCCGCGGTGGGCACCGGGTGTTGACCGAGGGCGGGCCCACTCTGTTGAGTTCACTCATCGAGGCCGAGCTGCTCGACGAGCTGTGCCTGACCGTGGCGCCCTACCTCGTCGGTGGTCAGGCCAGGCGCATTGCGACCGGTCCCGGACAGCTGAAAACGCCGATGCGCTGCGCGCATCGGCTGTCCGATCCGGATGGCTACCTGTATGCCCGGTACGTCAGAGCCGGGCGGACCGACGGTGGCGCTGCGGGAGGCGCCGATCCGCTTCGCCCGGCTCCGCCGCGCTAGCGATCGCCGCTAGGGTGAGCGTCATGCGCCGGTACGCCACGTTCGCCGCGGTCATGCTCGCGGTGACCACCACGTTGGCCGGCTGCGCGCCCGCCGGCTTGGCCGCGAATCCGCGCTTCGCCACCGACTCCGATGCCCGGCCGCAGGGCCAGCCGGTCGCCGCTCCGGCGTCGGAGGGACCGGGGCCGATCGAGGCGCCCAAAAACAAACTGCCCTGGCATGACTGCACGGCACGAACCTTCGGTGATGCCGGAGTCCCGCCGGCGCCGGGCGTGCAGTTGGACTGTGCTAGCTACGACGTCGACGTCGACCCGATCGGCGGCGGGTCGGCGATGGTCAGCATCGGGGCGGTCCGGGCCCGGTCGGTGCAAACCCCGGCCGACGCCGGCCCGGTGATCTTCACCACCGGTTGGGACCTGCCGTCGTCGTTGCAGCTGCCGATCTGGCTGTCGCGGGCCGGAGCCGATGTACTGCGCAGCCACCCGATCGTGGCGGTGGACCGGCGCGGCACCGGGATGTCGAGCGCGGTGGATTGCCGTGACCGCACCCAGCGCGAACAGATGTGGGACCAGGCGCAGTTCGAATCCGGCGACGACCAGGTCGCCCGGCTGGGCGAGGTGGCGATGAACGCCACCACCGACTGCACCGACATCATCTCGCCAGGCGAATCCGCCTACGACAACACGCATGCCGCGGCCGACGTCGAACGGCTGCGCAACATCTGGGACGTGCCGACGGTCGCCCTGATGGGAATCGGCAACGGTGCTCAGCTGGCCTTGACCTACACGTCGTCGCACCCGGAAAAGGTGGCCCGACTGGTGCTCGACTCACCCATCGCCCTCGGCGTGGGCGCTGAAGCCGCCGCCGAACAACGGGTCAAAGGCCAGCAGGCGGCGCTGGACGCGTTCGCCGCACAATGCGTCGCGGTGAACTGTGCGCTCGGGCCCGACCCGAAAGGTGCGATCGGCGACCTGCTGGACGCCGCTCGGTCCGGCAATGGCCCGGGTGGCGCGTCGGTGGCCTCGGTGGCCCACGCCGTCATAACGGCGCTGGGTTATCCGACCGGTGACCGCGTCAGCAGCACCAATGATCTGGCCGTCGCGTTGACGGCAGCCCGTTCCGGTGACAGCAACCTGCTGACCAACCTGATCAATCGGGCCGATGCCACCGCAGGCAGCGACGGCCGGTTCGTCAACTCGTGCGCCGACGCACTCGATCGGCCGACACCGGACCGGGTGCGTGAGTTAGTGGTGGCCTGGGGCAAGCTGTACCCCGAGTTCGGCACCGTCGGCGCCCTCGATCTGGTGAAATGCCTGAGCTGGCCGAGCACCTCGGCGCCCGAACCGCCCAAGGACCTCAAGGTGGATGCGTTGCTGCTGGGTGTGCAAAACGACCCGATCGTCGGCGCCGAGGGGGTGGCGGCTGCGGCTGCCACCGTGATCAACGCAGGCGCAGCCAGCAAACGGGTGATGTGGCAGGGTATCGGCCACGGCGCCAGTATCTACTCGTCGTGCACGGTGCCGCCGCTGATCGGCTATCTCGACAGCGGCAAGCTCCCGGAGACCGACATCTACTGCCCGGCCTGATCGCCCGGTGGCGTACCTGCTCGGTGTACGGTGCGCTGGTGACGGCAGCCGACTCGCTTCGCACCGGCCTCTTGGCCGCATTCCGCCCACCGACCAGCCCGCCGAGTCCCGCGACGGTGTGGCGCTCGGTGCTGTGGCCGGCGGCCATCCTGTCGGTGATCCACCGCACCGTGGTATTGACCACCAACGGCAACATCACCGACGACTTCAAGCCGGTCTATCGCGCGGTGCTGAACTTCC